>JAJTER010000082.1 GCA_021299835.1 Saprospiraceae bacterium
AGTTGTAAGTAACCTCTAATCCCTTTATTGAACCTTTACTTCCAGACTTAGTGGTAATAACGATAACACCGTTAGTTGCTATCGAGCCATAAAGAGCCGACGCAGCTGCACCTTTTAATACGGTCATAGACTCAATATTATTTGGATCGATATCGAAACCACGATTGGAGAACTGCGCACCTGATTGAGCGCCCGTTGTTGCGTTCACAGAGTTGTCAAAAGGAACCCCATCGACAACAAACAAAGGCTGAGTATTTCCTGTAAGGGAAGAAAAGCCTCTGATGTTAATTTTAGTTGAAGTACCTGGTCCACCACCTGATCCGGTAATAGTAACGCCTGGAATTTTACCTGCCACTGCCCTGAGTGGGTCAGCTTCAGATCTTTGGAGGACATCACTGGAATTTAAATTAGTAACGGCATAACCCATTGACTTTTTACTCCTTTCAATACCAATAGCGGTAACCAAGACCTCAGATAATTGTTCTGCACCCTCTTCCAAGGTAGCATCCACAACATTTGAAGCGCCTAAGGCCACTTCTTTTGTTTCATACCCTGTGTAAGAAAATACCAATATTGTGGCATTTGCTGGCACAGCTAAGCTGTAAGTACCGTCGAGATCCGTAACTGTACCCGTGCTTAATCCTTTTACAAGGATACTGGCACCGATAAGTGGTTCTCCACCTGAATCAGTCACTTTACCGGTGATTGTTCTTTGCGCAAAAGCTCCTATAGCTGCAAAGAAAACCAACGAAAGTGCTAGTAAGTGTTTTTTCATACTAATCCATTTTTTGTTAATAATAAACAATAGTTAGTGTAAATTTAATTTATTGTAAGCAAGCGACGCAATAAATAAGTAAAATTTTTATTAAATCAAAAAAATAAATACAAAATGATATAAAAAAGGCGGTGGATTTAGTAAAAATCCACCGCCAGGTATAAAAAACCAAATAGAATTTGGAATTTAGTTTACAACATTTGCTCTGTATAAAAATGGAGAAGAATAGAATGCACCACCCACGATATCACCGCTGGAATTGGATGCATCAAATACTTTACCATCTTTTAATTTCATTTTAGCACGAATTTCAAAACGATCTCCAGTAGCAATTTGATCTGCTGTAAGCTTCAAAGCATCTTGCATTTCTTTACCTGTTACTACTAAAGTAGCACGAGGATAGCCTGTACCAGCATCTTTAGCAAAATTACTGGCATTAAGCGTTTTTAAAGCCACGTCAGTCTTTGCATTGGAACCATTCGCAGGAGTATTGTCCAAAAATCTGATAACCATTTCATAGGTGTCAAAATTGGCACCAGCATTAGGCGTTACTGCTTCTAAAACCATCGTCATGTTTGTACCCGCCATATTTGCTTTACTCACTGAAAAGATAGGAATAGGGAAAGGCGTAACCGTTCTCATATAACCACCTTGTTCAAAACTAAATTCATCAAGACGTTCTACCATTTCCGTTTCACAGGAAACCAAGAAGAAGGCAGAAAGCAACATCCCGATTTTTAATAAATTTTTCATATTTATCAATTTTTTTATCCGTGAAAGGATTATTTAATAAAGTTAGCTGGATTATTATCCCAGAATACCTGAACAGCTGCATTAGCCTTTTGCTTTGCATTTTTATTACGCGTTACATAAGATAACGGGTAGTAAAGTGATCTGGCAAACGGACCTGGATTTGGATCCAGCGCTGGTTGTTGACCTGAAGGCTTACCTGTACGACGATATAAGTTATAAGACTCAATACCATTTCCATGAAGGGCAACCCAATATTCTGTAGCTACAATGTCCAGTTTGGCATCTGTGGTAGTGGCAGCATCGAACTGTGCCAATACATAATCAACGTATTTCGTTACATCTTCAGCCCATTTAATTCCTTTATCCGCTTCGAATCCTGCAATTTTAGATGCTTCTGAAGTACCTAATGCAAGAGAACGAACATCGGCAAAGGATTTTTCCAATGCAGATTTCAATAATGCTCTTGCATCACCAGTTGTTTTCAAGGTAAGCGCCGATTCAGCTAACATAAAGTCAACAAAAGAGCGCATCATTATAGGGTGAATACCTGCACCACCTGCACCAGCACCTAAAGAAACACCTCTATTACCGTCATTATCATATAAACCACCGGCAGGGTAAATACCCCAAGCTGTACGTTTTAAGCCATCTGGTGGAATACCTTCATTATTTAGATGGTCACGACCCCAGTAGCCTGCGCTAGGTGTAGGAACACAAAAAACATCTTTTGTGCCATAGTGATTAGGCTTTACCAAGGTAATACAACGAAGTTCATTAATATCCTTTGTATTTGCCGTGGTTTGACGGTAGAAATAATATCTGATTCTTGGATCCTGGAAACCACGACCTCCATCAAATAATTGAGCCATATATGAATTTGACTGATAATCACCTCCACCTGTTGGGCTATATTGCCCAGCGTAACGAGGATGACGCGTGTCAGGATTCGTTAAATTTGTTCCAAATTTGAAAGAAAAATTTTGTCCTGCAGTTGAAATCAATTTGTTTTCTGTAACTAAAGCATTGATTGCAGATGTGGAACCTGCTGCATCAACAAGTCTTCTATTCAAATAATATTTCAATTTCATCGTATTAGCTACACGAATCCAGCTGTCTGTATTTCCACCATAAAACAAATCACCTGTAGCACCAGACTTAGATTTTGCATTGAAATTTTCAATTGCTTTATTTAAGTCAGCTAAAGCGGCTGCATAAACATCAGCTGCTTTATCTACATTGGGATTAAAGTTTGAAGGATCAACAGCCTCTTTAAAAGGAACATCTCCGAAATAATCTACTAAGTTCATTAAGACCATAGCACGAACCACTCTGGAAATACCTGCATGCACAAATAATTCTCCCTTTTCAGCAATGGATATAGTTGCTGCAACATCAGCCAATACACCAGCATAGGAGCTACTCCAGCGACCGTCAGAACTACCTGGGGAAACTGCGTTATCATAAATAACAGATCCTTGATTTAACATTCTTGTTAAACGCATACCAGGATCACTAAATCCGTTAAAATTTCCTGCATATCCAGTAGTCACTGAATTGAGGAGATAATTGATATCAGCATTATTAACCGTTACAGCATTGGGGTTATCAAGCAAATCTAATTCGCATGAACTAACCACGGTAACCGCCAATATCAAAAACAACATTTTGATTTTATGTATCATTTCTTTGTTTTTTAATTAAGACGAAAAAAATGTGGCAATACTGCCAATTAGAAAGTTAGTTTTAAAGTTCCACCTACTCTGCGTGCACTTGGACCAGTTAAAAGCTCAAAACCTAAACCGTTACCTACTCCTAAACCAAGGTTATCAGTATCAAGATTAAGGCCAGAAGGAAGATTAACTGCTTTATACCAAAGATTATTTCCACTAACAGAAAGAGAAATAGCTTTAAATGGTGTTTTCTCAACTAACTTTTGAGGAATAGCGTAACCTAATGAAACTTCCTGTAAACGAATGGTTGTTCCATCATACATACGACCTTCATCACCAAAGAAATATAAATTGTTGAAACCTACGTCCGCTGCAGTAACCTGTTTGTTGTTTGGTGTTCCATCAGATTGAAGAACACCAGGGAAAATAAAGGTTTGTGCACGGTCATATACATCTTTGCCCGTATCGCTTGTAAGACCTCTTCCCATTAATGCACCAGCAGTACTACTATATAGCGCACCACCGTGACGGTAAGAAATCATGAAATCAAGAGTAAATCCTTTATAGTTAAATCCATTGATTAAACTAGTTGTGAATGCTGGATTAGGATCACCTAATTGAACAGCGTCAGGCGTACTTACTAAGTATCCGCCACCGTCAACCAAAACCTGACCTTGCGCATTTCTACGGTAGCCAATACCCTTAATCATGTTGAATGGCTTACCAACAATAGCATAGTTACCTAAAGAACCACCGAAACCACTCACCTGAACTTCTTGAAGCGTACCACCAAGATCTAAAACCAACGGTTTATTTCTTGTAAAGTTCAACGTCACATTCCACTGGAAATCAGGTGTTGAAATTGGTGTTCCTGTTAAAGCAACCTCAACACCTTCGTTTCTGATTTTACCAATATTGATAGTAGTTGAAGAATAACCAGTTGCAAAGTCAAGCGGCGCACTGGTAATCAAATCACGCGTGTCACGACGGTAAACAGTTACATCAAGTCCCAATAAACCTTTTAAGAGTTTTGTTTCTAAACCAAATTCAAACTCTGTATGTAACTCAGGACGTAAATTTGGATTTCCCAAGGAATTATTAACAGCATGACTTTGAACTGCAGCACCTGAAGGTAACAACCATGCACGTGCACTTTGATCAAGAATATTTCTTGTTTGATATGGGCGAGGGAAACCTGCAGAGGTTCCTACACCTGCTCTGATTTTCAAGAAATTCAAGAAATCACTGGATAAACCAGGGAAAGCAGAAGTTGGAACGAACGATAAACTGGCAGAAGGGTAAAGAATACGACGATTTTCCTTTTCAACGGTTGACGTCCAGTCATTTCTTCCTGCAAGATTCAAGAACATATAGCTATTGTAATCTACCGTTACCTCACCGAAAACACCCATTCTGGTTTCTTCTTGAATTCCGTCAGAAGCAACGTTATCAATGAAGTTAGAGTGACGGAATAAATCCCTTGCCAATTGATTCTGGCTTTGTACAAATACGTTGCGGTAAGTATCGTTACGCATGTTTCCACCAAGACGTGCAGCAACGCTTAATTTTTTAGAAATAGCTTTATTATAACCTAAGATAACCGTGTTATCCCAAATGGTATTTTGGATATCCCAGGTATTATAGTAACCATTTACGAACTGAACGCCCCCTTTGTTAAATCTGAATTCCTGAGATTCACTGTAAGTATCCAAACCAACTTTATACAATAAAGTTAAATCCTTCGCGATCTGATAGTTAAAGCTGGTAGCTGAGAAAATACGATTTACAACACCAGAAGTTTCGTAGTTCTGTAATACCCAACGAGGATTAGGTATATCATTACCTCCTCTAAAGTAAACAGATGCTTTTGAGGTTGGATCTTCGTAAGGCCATCCCATTAAGTCAACCTGACGAGGTGTGTACATAACGTTTGCTAAAACTGAAGGGAAATCATAAGCATTGTTTCCACCACCACCACTCAAAGGAGGAGAATACTGGTCTGTGTTAGAGTAGCTAAATGAAGTAGTTACTGAAAGTTTATTAGATAATTTAGCATTTAAACCTAATCCTAAATTTAACTTCTTTAAACCATTGTTAGGAATATAACCTTGCTCGTCTAAATAACCTGCAGAAATATTATAACTCACATTATCACCTCCACCAGAAGCATTTACACTTGTATTATAGATGTTACCTTGACGGAAGAAATCACTAATATTATTTGGAAACACCTCCATTTTGTAAGGAGAAACAGAAGCAACATAATCAGCTTGACCAGCTCTTAATGAAGCATTAGAAAGGAATGCATAAGGGTGGTTAGTTAACGCAGCATTTGTATTTTGAGAAGGATATAATTTTGCTTCCTCAATGGTTGGTCCCCAGTTACTGAAGAAATAACCAATATTTTGCTGGAAACCTCCAACATAAGTATTCTGATATTTTGGTAAATGAGCTGTATTGGTAAATACTGACTGAGTTACCTGAAATTCAGCTTTTCTTGCTTTTTTTGAACCACTTTTTGTAGTCACAAGAATTACCCCATTACGCCCCTGGTCACCATAAGTTACTGTTGCAGCAAGACCTTTCAATACTGTTACACTCTCGATACTATTTGGATCAAGATCTAAGAAACGACTTGAAGAAGACTGTCCACCCTGAGTGAAACCACCTCTTTGGTTAGTATTTGAGTTAAAAGGCACACCATCTACTACGAATAATGGTTGATTAGAACCCGTAATAGAAGAATATCCTCTAATTACAATGTTTGTTCCAGTTCCAGATACACCAGAAGTTGAAGTAACAGAAACTCCAGGAATTTTACCCTGAAGTACTCTACCTACGTCCGCTAACGGTCTGTCCTGAATCTCTTTCTTATCAACTCCTGAAACGGCATAACCTAATGCCTTTTTTTCACGAGTAATACCTTGGGCTGTAACTACAACTTCAGAAAGCTGTTCAGCTCCTTCCGCAAGTATTACATCAACGGTGTTTGACGCACCCAATTCGACATCTTTTGATTCATAGCCAGTGTAAGAATACACCAAAACTTTTGAATCAGAAGGTACAGATAAACTGTAACTTCCATCGATATCCGTTACGGTTCCAGAGCTGGTTCCTTTAACCACCACGCTGGCACCGATGAGCGGCTCACCACCTGCATCGGTTACTTTACCACTAATCGTTCTTTGTGCAAATACACTAATCGCACCAAAGAAGGTTAGTGAAAGCACTAGTAAGTGTTTTTTCATACCAATCTTAATTTTGTTAATGTGTAAAAAAATTTACGTAAAAATAATATAAATATAACGTTTACCAAACAAATGTAAAGCCAAAATAAGCATTACTATTACTTTAAACGGTTAAAAGGCGAAAATGCTGCTTTTATGTATAAATTAACCTTAATTTAAGGTGGCAATGATGGTTTTATTACCTAAGGACACCTCACCTATTTTAACATTAATTTTTGCATCCATCGGTAAAAATAAATCCACTCTAGAACCAAATTTAATGAATCCAAAATCTTCCCCTTGTTTAACTTCCTGTCCTACATTTACATAACAGCAAATACGACGTGCCACCGCACCGGCAATTTGTCTGACTAATAACGCATTTTTCCCTTCGCCAAAAACAATAGAAGTCCTTTCATTCTCTGTTGAGGACTTTGGATGCCAGGCAACTAAAAATTCTCCCGGGTGATATTTAAAATAATTAATTTTGCCCCCGACAGGATTCCTGTTAACATGAACATTCAATGGCGACATAAAAATAGATACCTGAATTCTTTCCTCCTTGAAAAATTCATTCTCCATTACAGGTTCTATGACTACAATTTTCCCATCGGCAGGGGCATAGACCAGATGATCGTTATACTCTTTAATTTTTCTTATCGGATTTCTGAAAAACTGAGCAATTAAGACAAAAATCAACAGGCCAAAAGAAATTCCTAACCATAGAAAGTCAGGAAATAAAAAATAAGTTAGCAAAGAGAGAAAAATAACATCTACAATGGCTATAGTTAGCCAAAAAAAGCCTTCTTTATGAAAAATCATCATTCTGATATTTTAAAAAATAATTATTTATTTACAAACCAAAAAAGATAGATGGCACAAAACGGCAGATGGAAAATGAAAGCATCGAACCTATCCAAAAAACCACCATGACCGGGAAGTAAACTTCCAGAATCTTTTGCTTGCTTTTCCCGCTTTAATAAAGACTCCACAAGATCACCTATGGGTCCGAACACACTGACAATCAAAGCTAAAACGCACCAATGGGTTATTTGAAGATTTGTGTAAGGCATATATGTCAAAGCAAAAGCAAAAATAATAGCAAAAATCAACCCACCAATAAATCCTTCCCATGTTTTTTTAGGTGATATGCGCTTCATTAATGGATATTTACCAAAAAGTTTTCCCGAAATATAAGCGCCAGAATCATTAGCCCAGGTTAAGAAAAGCAAACCCGCCACCCTTCCTGGTAAGTAAATATCGTCATCCATACCAATCCACAACAAAATCGCAAAAGGAACGCCTATATATATAGTGGACATAGCGATATAACCCATATTTTCAATGGAATGACCTTTGCCAAAAAACAAGGCCAATGTAAAAATGATGAAATATAAAGCAGGGTATAGAATTAAATCCCTTTCCAGAAAATGATTATTAAGATAAAGCACCATGAGTATAAATGGAAACAATCCTAAAATGACCACGATTAGTTTAGTGCTCATTGATGAATCATTCATTACCAGTTTGGAAAACTCGAAAAGACATAGGCCGGCAATAAAAAAGAAAAGCAATGAGAAATAAGCAAATCCACTAAAAACACAAGTTAAAGTGACCAAAACAAAGATCAGCCCGGTAAAAAACCTTGTTTTCATCTATTTAGCTTTTAATTTATTGAAATAAAAGAAAACGCCGACGGTAAGCAAGGCGGAAATGATTACCCAAATTACATCGGGATTAGGCACTAAATTATCAGGTAAAACTTCCTCACTTTGAATATTCAAAAATTTAGATAGCACCTGAACCCCATTAAAAACAAAATGCCCCCAAATGGCAATCCAAATATTACCAGAAAAAAAATATAAATAACCCAATAGGATGCCTAAAAACATCCTGGGAATAAATCCAGCAAATTGAAAGTGAATGGCACTAAAAATAATCGCTGTCAATACAATGCCCAGCCAGGGTTTTGGAAGAGATGATACCAATTTTTTCTGGATAACTCCCCGAAACAACCATTCTTCGCAAAGGGCTGGTATAGCGGCCATGACGATAACATTTTGAACAAACTCAAAACCATCCTCCATTTTTAGTAAAGCCGTCAATGTTTCATTAGCTCCTTTTTCAAGCGCTAATAAGGATTCAGGCAAAGGAAGCAATAGATTTTGGCGGTAAAGCCATTCAACGAGAGGGAATGAACCTATAATCCACAAAGGGGTAATTATAATAAAATAAAAAAAAGTAGCTGAAGGAACAAAGGAGGCGCCTACCCTATCCTCTTTAAAATAATATATACGATATACCAGGGCGGGAATCAAAAACGTAAATATCTGGCTGGCCATATTGACCCATCTCAAAACATCTCTTTCTAATTTTTCATAACCGGAAGCAGGTACTTTTATAAGATCTGCCACCGTGAACCCGAAAAAATTAGCTATGGCCGTACTTACACCAGTACCAATTAAAGCACCACAAAGCACCACGACGACGAGCAACAAAAAGAAGGAAAACAAGTCTAATTTTCTTGAAAACATGCGCGATTTTAAATCTATTTTTCATTTAATTTGGTAAAATTAGCTTAAATTTTGATTTTTGTCCCACATTTGTCTTAAAAAGCCTCTTTATGACTCGATTAAGCGTTAATTTAAATAAAGTAGCCCTCATAAGAAATGCTCGTGGAGGAAATCTTCCCAACTTATTACAGGTAGCTTTAGATTGTGAAAAATTTGGAGCAGAAGGAATTACCGTTCATCCAAGGCCCGATCAGCGCCATGTTAGATATGATGATATAGGTCCATTAAAACAGAATATTCAAACGGAACTTAATATTGAGGGTAATCCAACGACCGATTTTATTGACCTGGTACTTGAACACCGACCTGCGCAATGCACCTTAGTACCAGATGCTCCGGAAGCTCTTACCTCCGATGCAGGCTGGAATACCATTACAAATAAAGATTTTCTTATGTCCGTTTGTAGCCTTTTAAAGGCGGCGGGCGTTCGCGTTTCTTTATTTGTTGATCCTGTAGCAGAGATGATACAAGGAGCAAAAGAATGCGGCGCTGATTGTGTTGAATTCTACACAGGACCCTTTTCGAAAAACTTTTCGACTGATCCGGAAGAGGCGGTTAAAAATCATGTTCAGGCAGCATTGTTAGCGCATTCTCTTGGACTAAAAATAAATGCAGGACACGATCTTAATTTGGATAATTTATCGTTTTATGCGCAAAAAGTACCCCATTTAGATGAAGTATCTATAGGACACGCCCTAATATCGGACGCTTTATATCTTGGTTTGGAGGAAACGATAAAACGCTATAAAGCTGCTTTAATATAACATTTTATTCTCCATAAATTTTAATTAAACATTATGACTGAGGAAATACAAACCAGTGCTACTCATTTAAAAAGAATATTTGTAGCTTCCAGGTTACCCGATGCATTGAAGCCACTGCAAGAAATTGCCGGAAATTTATGGTGGTCCTGGCACAGAGAGGCCATGGATTTATTTGAATCATTGCAACCTGAGGCCTGGGAGTCAAGTCAATGCAACCCATTAACCATATTAGATCAGTTGGGCAGTGAGAAGGCGTTAGCGTTAGCCAATGACCCACAATTTATGGCTAAAGTACAGCAGGTTTATGCTGACTTCAAGACCTACATGAATAAAACACCAGAAACCAAAGACCCTAAAATCGTTTATTTTAGTATGGAATTTGGCCTTCATATATCTGTTCGCCTTTATTCTGGTGGTTTGGGTGTTTTGGCTGGTGATTATTTAAAAGAAGCCAGTGATCAGGGAGTAAACCTGTCTGGCGTTGGATTATTGTACCGATATGGCTATTTTCAGCAGCATATATCCTTGAATGGAGATCAAATTAATGAATACCCTCCGCAGGAATATACTAAAATGCCTATGGAACCTGTCAGGGATGCGCAGGGCGAATGGCTTAAAATTCAAATTTCCTTGCCCGGCAGAACGGTATGGGCTAAAATATGGGCATTAAAGGCTGGGCGTATTAATCTGTATTTATTAGATACAGATATTGCTGAGAATGCCTGGGCAGACAGAACCTTAACGCACCAATTATATGGTGGTGATAACGAGCACCGGTTAAAGCAGGAAATTTTACTTGGTATTGGGGGTATAAGAGCTATGGAAGCCATGGGAATTCATGGAAATGTATATCATTGCAATGAAGGACACGCTGCATTCATGACCTTGGAAAGAATTAAAAATGCGAGACAATCCGGACACACCTATCAGGAAGCACGAGAGCTTGTCCGGGCTACTTCTTTATTTACAACGCATACACCAGTTCCGGCAGGCCATGATTATTTTGCAGAAGATTTACTTTACACCTATTTCCAGGACTATATCCCTGAAATAGGCTTGTCATGGAGGGAATTTATGGCCCTAGGTCGCATTCACAGAGATGACAGTAGCGAACCCTTCTCTATGAGTCATTTAGCCATTCATAATTGTCAGGAGATAAATGGCGTAAGTGAATTACACGGAGCCGTTTCCAGGGAAATGTTCAAAGAACTTTATCCGGGGTACACCGAGACAGAAGTGCCAATTGGTTACGTTACCAACGGGGTACATTACCCAACATGGATTGCCTCAGAATGGCATCAATTATTTAAAGAATACTTAGCACCCGGGTTCCTCGATGATTTATCCAATAAGGAAAGATGGGAAGGCGTTTATAAGATTCCTTCGGAAAGGATATTAAAAACGCGAAATTTCTTAAAGGGTAAATTACTTGAAGCCGTCAAGAAACAATTGAGGGAGGATCTCACCAGAAGAGGTGAAAAACCAGCCATTATTTTTGAAACGCTGAATAACATTAAGGATGATGCTTTAATATTGGGCTTTGCAAGACGGTTTGCGACCTATAAGAGAGCTCATTTAATTTTTTCAAATAAGGCCCGATTAGCAGAAATTATTAATCAGTCAGACAAGCCCATCATTTTTTTATACGCAGGAAAGGCTCACCCTGCAGATGCACCGGGGCAAAAGTTAATCAAAGAGATTGTTCAAATTTCAAAATCGCCGGAATTTTTAGGGAAAGTTATTTTTCTTGAGGGATATAATATGGAATTGGCCAAATTGATGGTACAAGGGGTAGATATTTGGTTGAATACGCCTACAAGACCTAAAGAAGCCTCTGGGACCAGTGGAATGAAAGCAGCCATCAACGGGGTAATCAATTTCAGTGTGCTCGATGGCTGGTGGGCTGAAGGATACAGACCCGATGCTGGTTGGTCACTTCCCCTGGAAAACACCTACGCAGAGGCCAATTTACAGGACGAACTTGACGCAGAAACCTTATATAATATTCTGGAAATGGAAATTATACCTGTTTATTTTAGAAGGAATGAACAAGGAATTTCTGAAGAGTGGATACAATTTATCCGAAATATCATAGCAAAGGTTGGTCCTGATTTTACTACCAAGCGAATGATGGACGATTATTTCCGATTATTTTATTCCCCGTTGATTCAACAGGGCCAAAAGTTGATGTCAAACAACCAGAATATGGCAGATCTATGTTCCTGGAAAAGCCATATTTCACGTTGTTGGGAAGGGGTTCATGTAATATCAAAATCCATTATGGATACTGACAATCATGCTCTGCCCTTGGGAGAAAGCCTAAATATTGATATTCAAATTTATAGAAATGGTCTTTCTGCAGACTCGTTGGGATTAGAATTTATTCTATACAAAAGAATAAGTGAATCAAAATTGGAAATCAGACTGACACAAAGTTTGGAACTCACTGGAAATGAGGGAGATCATAGTACCTATCAGGGAAGGATAGTATTGCCAAATCCAGGAGTATTTGAATATGGCTTCCGCCTGTTCCCCCGTCATAGTTTACTTTCCAGAAATCGCTCTTATGAGTGGGTAAAATGGTTGTAAAATAAAAAAAGCCTGCCGGTAAAGCCGGCAGGCTAAATAATAGCAACTATCTACTTATCTGAAAAACTTAATATCCTAATATTTTTAGCATTTCATCTGAAGTTTGTTCCGGTCTCACCATAATATCCACTAAGTTACCCAATTCATCTCTATAAATCAATATTTGTTTTGGAGAGGGAATCAGGCAATGTTTTATTCCACCATAACCACTTATAGAATCCTGGTATGCTCCGGTATGGAAGAAACCTAAATAAAGGGGTTCTGTATCACCTGGGTCAATGGTAGGCAGATAAACCTGAGCCTGATTTACTTCCGCGTTATAATAATCGGAATTATCACAACTTAAACCCCCAATATTTACTCTTTGATATTCATTTTTCCATTTATTAATAGGGAGCAGAATGAATCTTTCGCCAATTCCCCAGGTATCAGGAAGAGTGGTCATCAAAGAATTATCAATCATATACCATTTTTCAGCATCATTCTGCTGTTTTTGGGCTAAGGTTTCAAACACATTGGCCCCGGATTCACCCACGGTATATTTTCCAAATTCAGTAAAAATATCGGGCATTTCAACTTGTTCCGAAACGCAGGCACTTTGTACATTATTAACGATCTCCCTAATCATGTATTTATAATCAAATTCGAAACCCAGGGAATTTCTAATGGGCAGACCTCCACCAATATTTATTGCATTCAGCGTTGGGCACAATTTTCTAAGGGAACAATACACTTTAAGAGCCTTTTTCAACTCACCCCAATAATAGAGCGTGTCTTTAATGCCTGTATCAACGAAAAAATGAAGCATTTTAAGTTCAAAGAGAGGATTATCTGCTATTTTTTCTTTGTAAAGCGGTATTACCTCTGAATTTCTTATACCCAATCGGGAGGTATAAAACTCAAAATTTGGCTCTTCCTCTGTGGCAACACGTAAACCAATTTTACATTTTTTTGTAAAGTTATTAGCATAATAATTTAACTCTTCCACATTATCACAAACGGGGATTAAATTATCGAAGCTAGTGTTTATGAGTTCAACGATCCTTCTTTTGTAATGCTCTGGTTTGAACCCATTGCAAATAATATAATTCTCGGGGTTAATCAAATTTCTTGCTGCCAATCTTTGTATCAGATCCAAATCAAAAGCTGACGACGTTTCCAGTTGAACATCATGTTGAAGAACCTCTTCTAAGACATGACTAAAATGATTACTTTTAGTACAGTAACTGTAGTAGTACCTCCCCGTGTAACCCGATGCTTTGATTGCCCTGGTAAAAAGGTTTTTTGCCTTTTTAATCTGCTCCCCTATTTTAGGAAGATAAAAAACTTTGAATGGCGTTCCATACTTTTCTATAAGGTACTTTAATGGCACGCCATTAAATTCTAAATAACCATTGGAATCTATATCGAAACCCTCCTGTGGAAAGTAAAATGTCTGATCTATAAGGTCAACATATCTGTTATTCAACGTATAAAAAATTTAGGATTAAAAATGGCTTTG
>JAJTER010000083.1 GCA_021299835.1 Saprospiraceae bacterium
AGATAATCACTGCATGGATTGGGATAAACTTCTAATAAACTTAATTTTTGTAAAGATTCCTTAACACTGTTCACACCTCCAAAAGACACTTTAACGGTGTCCATTACAGAACATCCCGAAGCCACATTAAATACCTCCAGGGTATAAATACCTGGGTCTTCCACTGCATAAGTAGATTGGGTTGAACCATCAAACCAACGATAAGAAAATCCTGGTACAGGAGGTTTTCCAATGATTAGTTTCTGTCCTGATAAAATAAAAGTATCTACAGCAGGGTCGAACGGAAATTTATCAGAAACAGAATATTTCCAATCTAACGAATCTAAACAACCAGAATTATCACTATAGCGATAAGAAATGGCAAATTCACCTGACGTTAAAGGTTTAAACCGATACAGCCCAATTTCTTTATTAACCGATTCCACCACAGGTCCATTTCTATTTATAAATAATCCTCCCGTCGGTTTTACTTTAAATTCAATCCATTTATCACTTTTGCAATAAGAAGGAATAAGGTTTTCGAATAAAAGTGTGGGTGATTGTTTTAATTCTTTCAAAAAGATAGAATCCCTGCCTTTACATCCACCACTGTCTGTATAATCATAATAAATCCAACGATTCGAAATACCTGTACCTATGGGTAACTGATATTTACCATTTAATAAATCAATGACACCTGAACCAGAAAACTTTCCACCTGTGGGATTTGCCTTTAGTTCAATCTTATCTGTGGCAACACATAAATTACTTTTTAAATCAAGTATGGAAACTGGTGGAGAAGAATAAACATTTACCTCTGTCCTGGATTCACCTTTACATTGATTTCCAGAGGTTGTGAGCAAGGTTAAAGGATAAAAACCATCTATTTTGGGAGGGAGATACTTATAATCTATAAAATCACCTTTCACTACAGTATCTAATAAGATATTTCCCGATTGAAATAATTGAATTTTAACGGGATTACCTGAAAGATTTGACCATTTCATACTTACAGATGATTGATTGCCTAAACAAACAGGGGTTGCTGTAAATCGAGAAATACTAGGTTGTTCAATAACATCGAGCACAAGAGAATCAATAGATGATCCACAGGAACTTTCCCCTTCTACTTTTACGGTAAATTTACCCGTAATATTATATTTTACTTTACCTGGATTCAATCCTACAAAAGACGACGGAATACCACCAGGAAAAGACCATTTAAGTGATTCGTAGGAACCTACTGTGGTAAGAGAGGGAGTAAACTCAATATTAGAACAAAAGGAGTTTAACTTAGCCAAAGAAAGACTAGGTTTTTGAATAATTTTTAATTCAGAATTGAGTTCCGCCGCACAATTTGACCCTTTTGAAACAACTACTTTTAATGGATAATTACCAACGTTAGCGAATGGTCTAAAAGACCAGATCAGCGTATTGCCTGTAATAACAGTATCAAAAAGAGGGGAACCCGACAAAGAAATAGAGATTTTCAATGCCTCATTATCTCTATTGGACAATCTTAATTTTAGGTCACTTTTTTCACCAATACACGCAGTGGAAACAGATAAAGACTCCATAATGGGTTTAGAAAAAACCCTTACAGTAGTTGTATCAAAAATGGTTCCACAGGCATTAGTAGCTTGCAGGGTAATACCAAAAACGCCAGAACTGGAAAATCTTATTTTTCCCGGGTTCAAACTATTGAAATTTGTAACAGAACCCCCATTAACTATCCATTTTACCTCTGTAAAAACACCGTTTACTGCATAAACAGGTGTGAACTCTTCATTTTCACAAAGAGGTGAAACAGGAGCCAAAGCTACTGTCATAGCGTCAGTAATAGAAAGAGAGACAGAATCACGCAGGGTGCAATAAGGATTTGAAGCATCAAAATAAACAATTCCTTTTGTTTTATTTCGGAATAGAGAAGGGTCAATCAATCCCGTCGAGGAAATACCAAAACCTGACCAGGTTCCCGCTGGAGAAGCTGTTAATTGAATCGGAGCATCATTGGAGCAAAATGCCACTGCTTTTTTTGATAATTTCAATGTGTCCTTTGGAAATACCTGTATTCTAATAGTATGTTGAAAGGGACCACATTGGCCATTAGTTTGAAGGTCTATCGTCCCATTTTTTTTAAAAAACGCTGGTTGGAAGGTATTTCCCTGGGCTGTAAAAGGACTTTCATTATTAACTTTCCAAATAAGAGAATTTATTCTTAGTTTATCATAAGTAAAAAGCAACGATTCGGGAGAAACGAAACCCTCCTGACATAAATTTACCTCTGAATCGGTTTTAAAAAAAGGCGTTGATTTAAGAATAAAGGGCATAGAAATAGAATCGGACCCACAACCATTAGAAGTAAACAGTTTTATATTAATAGCACCCAAGCGTTTAAACCTTATCCATGTTGAATCTCCTGTAGGAAAGGAAAGGACAGACTCCCAGACGGAGGTATCTCCTGTGATTTTCCAAACACCATCAGAGGAGTTTGTTTGTTTATTTTTCAATCTCACCGAAATTGGATAACAAAACTGCTGGGTATCAATAACAATATCAGCCTTGGGTTTTTCCAGAATGGTAACAATCTGTTTTACTGAATCAGTACCACAACTATTACTTGCGGTTAGTTCTACTTCATATTTACCGGGTAAATCATAATCCAGATTAATATCTCTTATATTTGTGATACGAAAAGTAGAATATCGCCAGGTATAAATAGCAGCATTGGAGAAACAAGTTTTATTTTGAAAATTAATTCTTGCTCCAACACATGCCGTGGTCGCAGAAGGAATAAATGCAGCTTTAGGTTTTAGAGCAATCTTAATAGGAAAAGATTGAACTTTTTGGCTACAAGAAAATCCTTCGTTACATTGTTTGAATGCAGTAATACATACAGTTAAACTTAAAATTGTGTCATTTTGACAGGACGCTTTCAAAGATTCAGGTAAATCATATTTATGAAAAAAATCATTTAATTGATACACAGTATCTTGCTTACCATCGCCCCATCGAATAACGAGTCCGGTATATGTTTGAATCGCTGTATTATTTTTGAATCGCAAAATAGAACCTTCACAAACCAAGGAATCTATGGGAGAAACGTCATAATTTACTGCCCCACAATCATTCCTTGAACAAGGAACTTCACAGGTAGATTGAGCGGATAGGAAAGACACATTGATAGCACAGCTATATACTAACCAAAAAAAACACAAATGAATGAATTTCATAATATTAAGGTTACTATCGTAATATTAAATAAGGCTGAAATGTACGCAAAAAAGGAATAAAATCAAAAAAAATAAATTGGCCGCTTTCACCCAAGAGCAAAAGCGGCCAATAAAAATAAATACAGAGCTAATTAGTTATTAGGAAAATAACTTTTGTCATTTTTCCCACCTCCTTGAACTAACTCCAATCTCGTTTTAAATTCTTTACTAAGATCTAATTGATCCTTTTTAGCATATATTTCTTTTAAAGCAATTAATGTGTTGGTATCATTTGGGTTGAGCGCTTCAGCCCTTTGAAAGTAAGGTAAAGATTCATCAAACTGTTTGAAAACCTGAGCTTTAAGGTCATTAAACTTTTTAAGACCTTCCTTAGAATAATCTTCACTTAGCGCATTCATTTTTTGGGAAGTTAATGCAGCCTTATTGTAGTAAAGAGCACCAATGCTGTAAAGAGCCTCTACATTTTTAGGATCCATTTCAATGGCCTTATTAAAATATTCCAGAGATTTTGTAAAATAACCTTCAGCGACGGTGAGGTCACCATTATCTTTCATTGTTTTCTGGTGCAGATTATCATAAACATTGCCCATAACGGAATAGAGAGAAACGTTAGACGGTTCCATTTTAATAGCTGTTTCCAATCTCTCTATCAATTCATTCATTTTCTGTAACTTAAGATAATGATTGATTTCGACAAAAAGCAATGATAAATCATCAGGAAACTGCTTGCGGGCATTTTCAAGAATCGGATAGGCTTCTTCTGGGGAAGTCTTTTTAGCTTTTAGGTTGTATAAAGATTCATAAATGGCCGGCTTATCGTATTTTTTTTCTGCAAGCATAGTAAAATACTTCTCTGCATCTGCATCAAAACCACCATTAAAAGCAGCTAAACCTGAGATATATACCTGATTTAAATAATCAGCTTCGATATCAAGTGTACTAACTTCTCCGGCTTTTTTTAACATATCGTGAATCACAATAACGGTAGAAAAATCTTTAAAAGCCATTTCATATTTCTGTTCATCGTAATTATAAACCCCAATATTACTTAATGAATTTTGAAGGGCACCAATAAGTTTTAAGGTTTTCTTTTTATCTGCAGGCTTGACCGCCATATCCATTGCCTTCATAAAATGCTCATAAGCAATTAATTCCGGATTAGCTGTTTTAGGCAAATCATCTAATGAACCAACACCTAACTGTTTAGTGGTAACAATCTGATTAGCTAGTTCAGCCATAATCTCACCACTTTTTAAAAAAGCTTCAGGAGTGAGGGTAGCTTCCTGAAAGGTAACCGCTTTAGAAATAGCGTCAACGGCATCGGTTAATTTTGCTTTGTTCCCAATCATGTCCAATTGGAAAGCTGTGAAGGCTTTTTTAGCGCTTGAAAACTCCGATTTGTAATCTTGTGCATTCAAAACTATAGTTCCTACTAAAAGAAAGGATAATAAAAATGACTTTTTCATGGTTCATTAAGGTTTGTTTGGTAAACATGATTTACCTAAATAACGTATTTAGGGTTCAAAATTATTGTTTTGCAAAAATATTATAATTCCTGAGGAATTTCAGTGTCATTATCTGAAATATCCTGGTTATCGATACTATTTTCGTTATTTTCCATAGAAATTTCAATATTTTCCTCACCCTCTGGCAGCTCTATCTCTGGAGAATAGGGGATAACCGCAACATCAGCAATGGCATCATCTTCATCTAATCGTATTACTCTTACGCCTTGAGTGGCTCTACCGATGACTCTCATTGTTGACACTGCCATACGAATAATAATTCCAGACCGATTAGTAATCATCAAATCCTCATTTTCCTGTACAGCTTTCATAGCAATGAGCGCACCCGTTTTATCAGTAATTTGCATTGTTTTAACTCCCTTGGCACCTCTATTGGTCAATCTGTATTCATCAACCTCCGATCTTTTACCATTTCCCTTCTCAGAAACAACAAGAATGGTATCCTGAACACTTTCTGCAGGATTAATACAAAGCATGCCGACTATGGCATCAGATTCACCGGAAAGAGCCATGCCTTTTACCCCTGTAGCATTCCTTCCCATGGGTCTTACTTTAGATTCATGAAAACGAACGGCATAACCACGACGACTTGCGAGGAATATTTGATGATCCCCGCCAGTTAACGTAGCTGAAAGCAACATATCACCTTCTGCGATGGTAATGGCATTAATTCCACCTACTCTTGGGCGGGAATAAGCTTCTACTGCTGTTTTTTTAATAATCCCCAAATGGGTACAGAAAATGATGTAATGATTTTTAACAAACTCACTATCATTTAAATTTGGAATATTGATATAAGCTTTCACCTTATCGTCCTGAGCTATATTTAGGATATTTTGAATGGCTCTGCCCGCAGATGATTTACTTGCCTCTGGAATTTCAAAAACACGTAACCAAAAGCATTTTCCAGATTCAGTGAAAAGGAGCAAATAATTATGTGAATTGGCAACAAACATATTAACAATAAAATCTTCGTCTCTTGTCCGCGAACCTTTCGCACCTCTTCCTCCCCTACTCTGCGTTCTGAATTCCGAGGCTGCGGTACGTTTAATATAGCCAAGGTTAGATATGGTAACAACTACCTCTTCCTCCTTTATAAGGTCTTCCATATTAATATCACCCTCAGCGGCAACAATTTCTGTTCTTCTGGCATCACCATAATTATCTTTAATTTCTAAAAGTTCGGTTCTAACTATTTCCCTTTGAATTTCTTCAGAAGCCAGAATAGATTCATAGTACGCGATTCTATCCATTACTTCTTTGTATTCAGCTCTTACTTTATCTCTCTCAAGACCAGTCAAACGTTGCAACCTCATTTCGAGAATAGCTTTAGCCTGAATTTCAGAAAGACCGAAAGTAGACATTAAACCCTCTTTAGCTTCATCGACATTTTTGCTTGCTCTAATTAAGGCAATAACCTCATCTAAATGATCTAAAGCGATAAGGATACCCTCAAGAATATGGGCTCTTTCTTTCGCCTTTTTAAGATCGTATTTTGTTCTTTTAACAATGACCTCCAGTCGGAATTTTATAAACTCCACAATCATGTCCTTCAAACATAAGATTTCGGGCCTACCTCCAACTAAAGCAACATTGTTGATACCGTAGGAAGTTTGAAGAGGAGAATATTTGTAGAGTTGGGAAAGAACTACTTTAGCCATAGCATCTCTCTTTATCTCCACCACTACCCTCATTCCTTGTCTTGCAGACTCATCTCTGACGTCAGAAATACCTGGAATCTTTTTTTCAATGGTGAGCTCTGCAATTTTTGCTACCAGCATTGATTTATTAACCTGATAAGGAATTTCAGTAATAATTATGGATTCCCTACCAGAGGCAGAGGTTTCAATTTCTGCTCTTCCTCGGAGTACAATTTTACCACGACCTGTTGCAAAACCCTCTCTGACACCTTTGGTACCGTATATAATTCCACCAGTCGGGAAATCCGGTGCTTTTATATATTGCATCAGACCATCCACATCAATTTCCGGATCGGCTAAAGTGGCTACGATACCGTCAATGACCTCCGTCAAATTATGAGGCATAAGATTTGTGGCCATACCAACAGCAATACCCGATGCTCCGTTAATTAACAAATTGGGAACCTTAGTAGGTAAAACGGAAGGTTCTTCCAAAGAATCATCGAAATTTAAGGTAAAATCAACGGTATCTTTATCAATATCGGCTAAAATCTCATCACTGATTTTTTTTAATCTTGCTTCGGTATAACGCATGGCAGCAGGACCATCACCATCAATATTACCAAAATTACCCTGGGGATCAACCAAGGGATAGCGTAATGACCAGTCCTGGGCCATTCTAACCATTGTATCATAAACGGAAGTATCACCGTGGGGGTGATATTTTCCTAATACCTCACCTACAATACGCGCAGACTTCTTATGCGCTTTATTATGCGTTAGTCCCAAATCAGACATGGCATAAAGAACTCTTCTTTGAACAGGTTTCATCCCATCTCTTACATCCGGTAAAGCACGGGATACAATAACTGACATTGAATAATCAATGTAAGCTGATTTCATTTCATCCTCTATTTGAATAGGGATTATACGGTCTTCTGGAGTCATTACAGCTGTTAGTTATCCTGAAAAATAAAGAAATCAACTTAATTATTTATCAGGTTTTCAGTATGAACGGATTAATTTTCTTACCACAAATCTAAGAAATTTTCGGACTAATTTTTAACAAAAAAAATCCATTTTGTAGCCCGTATAATCTGTCTATATTTGCGGCATAAAAGAATCAACATGGAAATCAAACCTTATCAGGCTGATGATACTAAAAAGAGTCAAGTATCAAGGATGTTTAACCGAATAGCCCCTTACTATGACTTTTTGAATCATTTTCTTTCTTTAGGTATCGATAAATATTGGAGAAAAAGAGCTATATCTTTATTAGGGCATGAAGAAATTCCAAATATCTTAGATATTGCCACAGGAACAGCAGATGTAGCCTTAGCATTAAATAGATATTACCCGAAAAGTACAATCATTGGTTTGGACATATCTGTTGAAATGTTATCTATTGGCAGAAAAAAAATAAGTGACAAAGGCTTAACACCTAAAATAACTTTATTAGAAGGAGATTCTGAAAATCTACCTTTCGATGAAGGTTCCTTTGACGCTATTACCGTAGCCTTTGGCGTAAGAAATTTTGAAAACCTGGATAAAGGTATAAAAGAGATGCATCGGGTTTTAAAAAAAGGAGGTAAAATAGTTGTGTTAGAATTTAGCCAGCCTTCCTTTTTTTTATTCAAAATAGTATTTAATTTCTACTTCAAATACATTTTACCCCTGATTGGTCGTTTAACATCGAAAGACCCAAGAGCTTACCAATATCTATATGAATCAGTCCAGGCCTTTCCATCGGGAGAAAAATTTCTTGATGTTTTAGGTAAAAATGGCTTTAAACCAATTCGATGCAACCCATTAACTTTCGGAATATGTTCAGCGTATTTAGCAGAAAAATAGTCCTTTTTTATTTTGCTTTGATATGTCCATTTCTGGTTTTAAGTCAACGGGGCAGTGTTCATAATCCGAACTATCAGCAGTTTAACCAAAATGACTATTACTTTGGATTCACCTTTGCTATTAATAATTCAAGATTCAGAACTTATCAATCGAGTGAATTTTTAAAGCACGATAGTATAAGAATTGTTCAGGGTTTGGGGGGGTCAGGTTTTAACGTAGGGATTGTATCAAATTTAAAGATGGGCAATTATTTTGATTTTCGATTTTTACCTACATTATCCTTTGCTGAAAAAAGACTGAAATATCAATATCCGGGTTACGCAAGTAATAGAAAAGTAGAATCCGTTTTTGTGGAATTACCCTTTCAATTCAGGTATAAATCTGAACCTTATCATGATGTAAGGTTATTTTTATTAGCAGGTTTGAAATATTCATTTGATGTTGCCAGCGATTCCAGAACAAAACAGGCAGAAACCCTGGTGAAAATAGCTCCCAATGATTTTTCCTTTGAGACAGGCGTAGGTTTTCAAATATTTTTACCCTTCTTCATATTTTCCCCTGAATTAAAAATTTCGCAGGGAATGGGAAACACACTGATTTTCAATAAGAACCTGTCAGAATCAACGATACTTGAAAAAATACTTTCCAGGACATTTACCATATCACTACATTTCGAAGGCTAGCCTGTTTTTTTGAATACTCAATCATATCGGGAAAAAGAGAAAGGAAAGATTTTTCTATAGTATCCCCTTCTTTTTGAAGACTAACGTGCCAACTTTCCAACCATTGAGGCTGGGCAACCCGTTTGGTTAATCTCAAAAAACAATACGACAAACCCTCATAATGCCCATAGTGTAAAAGCCAGTTACCTTGAATCATTGCTCTTAATTGAATTTGCGACAAATCTGGTAATTTTTCAATATTCTCTAATAATAGCTTATTAGTATCTGCAGAAAATTCTTCCAGTGAAATGCTGGAAAAGTAATGCCAGTTTTTGACTAAAAAATAATCGAAAAGAATATCAAGGACTACTGAGGCATATTTTCCGTGTAAAGGATATAGAACGGGCAAACAAGTTTGAAAATCAGGATGGTTATCAGTAAAAATATCCATTTTCCTATGATGAATAACGCCATCAGAAACCTTTTCAGCAAGATTTTTATGGATATTACCTTTTAACATATCAGCGGTAATATTTCCCAGAAGGAAATCTGGATCTTTACCCGACAAAAATGCGTGAGCCAAATAATTCATTAGAAAAATATAAAATAATACAATAAACAGTTAAGTTTTAAAATAAGTTTCTAATAATGAATTTTGGTTTTTTATATTTGCATCCTTAAAATAAAATAACATGGGTTTGAAATGTGGTATTGTAGGTTTACCAAATGTTGGAAAATCAACTTTGTTTAATGCGCTGACATCTGCCGGCGCTTTAGCAGCTAATTATCCTTTTGCAACAAAGGAGCCTAATATCGGAATGATTGTAGTTCCTGATGAAAGACTGGATCAACTGGCAGCGTTAATCAATCCAAGAAATGTGCTCCCCACCAACGTTGAAATATTAGATATTGCCGGATTAATAAAAGGAGCAAGCAAAGGTGAAGGTCTTGGGAATCAATTTTTGGGCAATATTAGGGAGGTTGATGCAATATTACATGTAGTTCGTTGTTTTGAAGACGATAATGTTGTACATGTTGACGGAAGTGTAAATCCTGTCAGAGATAAGGAAATCATTGATTTGGAATTAATCCTAAAGGACATTGAAACCGTTGAGAAAAGGTTAGATAAATATAAAAAACAAGCTAAAAGCGGTAATAAAGAAGATGTAAGAGCAGTGGAACATTGTTCTTCATTGCTAAAACACCTGGAAAATAGCCAGCCTGCTCGAAATTTTGACACAGACGATGAAGGTAAAGCTATCCTTGTTGAAATGATGCTATTAACGGACAAACCTATATTATACGTTTGCAACGTGGATGAAAATTCCTTCCCAGATGGAAATAAACTTACACGTGAATTTGAAAAGGCCATTGAAGGCGAACCTGCGGAGATTATTCTTATATGTGCTGGCATCGAAGCGGACATAGCTGCGCTGGATTCCGCAGAGGAAAGAAAGGAATTTTTAGAAGCAATGGGACTGGAAGAGCCTGGCGTAAATAGGTTAATCCGTAAAAGTTATCAATTACTAAACCTGGTAACTTACTTCACTGCCGGGGAAAAAGAAGTACGCGCCTGGACTATTACCAAAGGAACAAAAGCTCCCGGAGCTGCTGGTGTAATTCACTCCGATTTTGAAAAGGGCTTCATTAGAGCAGAGGTTATTCATTATCCAGATTTCATACATTACAAGTCTGAGGCTCAAGTTAAAGAAGCAGGAAAAATGTCAGTAGAGGGTAAAGAATATACTGTCATTGATGGTGATATCATGCATTTTAGATTTAATGTATAATAAATCCTCCCGAAATTATTAATCATTAAATTTAATTAGGTCCGAAGCTTTTTCTGCCACTGCTATGACGGGTGCATTGGTATTTCCTGAAGTAACTTCGGGTATAACCGATGCATCCACCACTCTCAATCCTTCCACTCCATTTACCCTGAGTGAAAATGGAGAAACAACGGCTTCATCATCCACGCCCATTTTACAAGTTCCACAAGGATGATAAACTGTTTCACAAAAATTCAATATATGTTGTATCCTTTCCTCGTCATTATTAAAGATTCCAGGAAAGTTCAAGGTATTACCCTTCCTGAAAGGTTCAAACGCATTAGACAGTAATATAGCTTCAGCCCATTTAACACCTCTAAGTAAAGTTTTAAGATCTTCTCCCCCCGCATCACTGAGATATTGAGGATCAATAAGGGGAGCATCCAACGGATTTGAAGATTGTAAACCAACAAATCCGCGACTTTTAGGTTTGAGCAAAGTAGGCAAAATAGTAAACCCTTCTTCTTTTGGAAGCGATGGAAAATCGTGGATATCCTTACCTGCCACCGGCGCAAAATGAAATTGAATATCAGGTCTATCTAATTCGGGAAGAGTTCTAAGAAACGAACAAGCAGCGAGTGGACTAGCTGAAAGTGGACCAGACTTTGAAACCAGATATTTAATAATATTTGGAATAACCCATGGAATCCTCTCTACATTATTGTAGGTGATTCGCTGGTTACACAAAACATTAAGATTTACAAACAAGTGATCGGACAGATTTTTTCCGACCCCTTTCAAATCTAAACGACAACTTAAACCTTTATCCTTCAAATAATCTTTATCTCCAATTCCTGATAACATCATTATCTGAGGAGACTGGAATGCGCCAGCGCTAAGAATAACTTCTTTTGCCTTGATAACTTCCCTAACGTTATTTTTAACATCGGTAAATACTTCAATGCCAACCACTTTATCTTTTTCCCAACTTAAGCCTGCCACGAGTGCATTAGATAATATGCGCAAATTAGGCCTTCCCAAAATGGGTTTTATAAAAGACTCATATGTCGAGTGCCTGACACCGTCTTTGATAGTAAATTGAAATTTACCTGCACCATCTTGAACTTCTCCATTAAAATCAAGATTATAAGCGATACCCATTTCTTCATTAGCCTCAATAAAAGCTTTAGTTAAAGGAGTTTCAAAACGGTTGTACGAAACTGAAAGTGGCCCGCGAATGCTATGATATTCATTTTCAAAATTCTTGTTTTGCTCTGATTTTTTAAAATAGGGCAAAAGATCTTTGTAACTCCAGCCAACATTGCCCCATTTTGACCAATCGTTATAATCTTCTGCATTTCCTCTGATGTAGGCCATGCAATTAACAGCACTTGAACCGCCCATCAACTTTCCTCTTGGTTGATACATTTTTCTATTATTCACCCTTTCCTGAGGCACGGTATGAAAATTCCAGTTATGGCTTGAAAAATGTAATTTAGAGTAAGCAGCAGGAATTTTAACATTCATTGGTTGCAATGAAGCGCCTGCCTCCACTAATATAACGTTACAATTAGGATTTTCAGAGAGTCTATTGGCAAGTACACAACCAGCAGAACCAGCACCTACAATTATAAAATCAGGAGAATTCGAATGAGACATAACCGATATTTACAGAATATGCCTTTAAATTAGTTATTTTTCTTTAAACTACTTAAAAAATCTGAAAATGATTCAAATTCCTTTCTGTAGCTGACACCCGCGCCAAATCGTAATCGTCTTCCAGAAAAATCAGGCTGTAATTTTTGATATACCCTAAATTTCAAACTTTTATCTTTACTCAGGTCATATTCAACGACAACATCATTACCAAGAAAAGTAGTAGATTCCGAGGAGCCTCCAAAAAAGTTATTATCCAGATTGCCCCCAACCATAACGGTAAGTCTATCATTAAATAAACTCTGTTTTAAGCTCACCTGAAGCTCATTTCCCGCCCTAAAATCAGTAATTACAAAATTTGGATTTCGATTATAGGCGATATCAAAATTTGTACCTGAGGCGACATCTCCTTTACCTATAAGATTAGCAATTAACTGATTAACAATAAGGGAAAGTTGATTAGAAACAAACTCACTCACTGTATTATAAACAATGGCTGTCTCTGACATTGAAAACACCGCAGGTAAGAACTGACCCGCTACAATTAACCCAAAAACTTGTTTATTGAGTTCGTTTAAATCCTGTCTCAAAATAATCAGTTTGCTATCAACGTAATTTTTCAGCGCTCCTTGCAGCGCTGGAAATGCCAGATCAAAAGTGATATTGGGTTTAAACAAGTCTCCCTGTAATTTCAAAATCAGTGTAACTGGGGTATTTTGAGAGGCTTCACTTTTTACATTTTGATTGGCCGTGGCCAGATATTCCTGGATTAAAATACTTGTTGAAGCATTTATATCATCATAAGTAGCTTCAATATTAATAGAAGCTTTATAAGGATCACCATTCCATGAAATAGTTCCTCTTGGTCTAAGTTTAAAATTCTTATTTATAGCTAAATAAGTAAATAAATAAGATCCGTCATCAATTGAAATATCTCCAAACATTTTAAATGGCTCGTTTCTCATAACGCTCAAACGAACCCCACCTCTACCTGTAACTTTAAGAATATCTCCTGTTTGTTCATTAAAAACCATTTCAAGGACAGCTCCTGTTTTGGCCTCTAAATCCATATCAAAACTTAAACCTTTTAAAACAGGCTTTGTCTTAATTGACGCAGTTTCACTGCCATCTTTCTGTTTGTTAACGAATCTGACATTTTTTATATTCTGTGTAACTATTGCACTACTTATGGGAATTATCACTCTGGTACTATCTGACACAGAGGCTTTAACATAAATATCAGGTAATTTAAACGACCCGCTAAAAACAATATCACCAGTTCCAATAGCCTGACCATAATAAGTAAGATTATCACCCTTTTGGGTATCCAGGCATAGAAACCTTTTGGAACTTAGTTTAGCTTTAAAGCCAAACTTTTTGAGATAATCATGACTTACGCCACCAGTAATTTGCGCTGTATGATTATATTTATCATATAACACGCCTCCAGTCAAATCAAATAATTGATTATTTACCGGAACAGTCTTTAAGATTATAAAATGCGCTTAAATAAATGGCAGCATTCCCTTTTGTTAAAGAAAATTGAGCACTAACAGGGTGATTTTCTGACTTTCTCTGTGCATTAATACTTAGATTACCCCAATCTTTTTTGTTGATTAACAGCGCATCAGAGGTTGCCTTTAATGTCATATTTTTAAACCCCTTCCAATCTTCAAATGTGAAATCTGCATTGAGTTTACCTGAAAATTTAAGGGTAAATTTAATTAAGGAATCAATTCTTGACAAGGCCAAATTTTTCAATGAAACCTTTAATCCTTTATTTTTAAATCTATCCATTCTCAATTCCTGCTCACCTGAAGAAAAATTCATATTTTGAATTTCATAAGTATTCGAGGATAAAAGCAATAAATTTTGAGGATTTACCTTCCATTTACCTGCCAAAAATCTAAAAGATTTTGATCCAAATTTTACCGCTATTTTTTCGTTTTTTACCGAGAAAATTTTGCCATTTAATTCTAACAAAGCCGATGTCAATTTTGAATCTGAGCCAAGTCTGGTTTGAAAATTAATCTCGTCTTTATTCAAGCTACTTAAAAAAACAAATGGAGGTAATTCTGCTTGGTCACCCATTTTTATACCATCAAAAGATGCATCAAACCTACCAATATTATTATTTAAATTAAACTGAGCATAAGTACCTCTTATGACTAATTTATTAAAACTTATGTTGGGAATTTTGACAGAAGCAAGGGACAGATTTTTTTTATAATTTATTTCACCTTTTATTTCTGTGCCATTTAGATTAGATAATCCAGGTAAAAGCAAAGATTCCCAGCCAACGCTTTTTTTAATTCTTGCATTAAAAACGATATCAAAATCCGCAGGTATATTCTTTGCTTTTTTCCATGATAATGCCTGAGCGAAACCTGGAAATGCATCAAAAAACAGATTTTTAACCGCATTTGGAATTTTTTCAATATCAAACTTACCTTGAATATCAGCTTCTATTATTTCTGATTGAATCTCCACCCGCTTCCTACCTAATCCATCAGACTTTGAAATCAGGGAGAGGTTATCTAAAAAGTAAAAATTCGTATCATTCTGCACTTCAATCCCTGAAAGAACGGCTAACCCTTCCAAATCACTCCATTTTTTATTTTTAACATCAACTATTGCTAAACCTTTTACTTTCCATGGTTTAGTTGAGAGGTTTAAAGCCTTAAAATCTATATTTTTTATATTCGCAAGGAAATTAAACTGAGGAACTTCCTGATCTCTAAAATCAAAAAAACCATCAAATGAAAAATCAATATTTTCATCCGTTATATTAAATTCTCCTTTAAACCTTCTTGCATTTAAAATACCTGATAGTTTTGAATTTTTATATGTATACTCTTTAAATACAAAGCTTTTAACCACCGCTGAAAAATCTGCAGAAGCAGTTTTGGAAGAAAAACCTATGCCGTTTGTAATGGATGCGTTTAAAGATACGTTACCAATTTGGGGTTGATTTAAAAATTTTCCTAATTTAAAATCAGCAATACCAATATTACCCGTGTAGGTTGCTAATTCCTTACCCCCAATGATATTTAATTGCAAATCAAGTTTAGCCTTTCCCAAACCTGAATTAACATTACCAAAGGCCACGAAATTATTTAAAAAACCATCAAAGGAACCATTAAAATTAAGGAACTCCAACTTAGTTAAGTTGCTATCTAAGTTAACCAGACTGATTGTCTTTTTTAAAGATTTTTCGGAAATATATAAGCTTTTAATTTTTAAATTAATAAGTTCCTCTTTGGGGGATAAAATATTTCTAACATTAACTTTTCCCTCAAAACCACTTCCATCTGAAAGAGAAATCTTAATATTTGAGCCAACCATTCTATCAAAATTACCATTGATTTTTCCAGTAAATGATATATTTTCATCTTTAAGAAATTGAATGATGGGGAGTTTAACAGATGCAGGAAAAAAATTTACAACATCATTAATATTTAAACGATTTTCCTTTAAATCAATATCAAATTGAAGATTTTCCTTTAGTTTTTTAACATCAAAAATAGCCTTTGACTGTAGATTATAATCTCCCGAAAAATTAGAATTACCGGAAATAATGGAAAGATTTTTAAAAATCAATTTATCTTCAAGCAAAGAAAATTGTTGAACCTTTAAATTTGACAGTTTAAAAGTATCGTCTTTAACGAAGGAAAAACGTTTAATCTCCCCTTCTGCCAATCCATTAGCATAGCAAGCATTATTAATCTGTGCATTAATTTTAGAAAACACCATAGTTTTATCATCCTTAACCATGGAAATCCTTCCATCAGTTAGCTCGAAATTTTTCCAGGATAAATCTAATTTGGGAAGAATAAAAGGTAAAGAATCAATAACCGTCGCAGCTATTTTTTGATGTTTCAAATAAATGGTAGGTTCAAATATTTCTATTGATTTAATTTTAAGCTGGCTATTTTCAGCATAATTTTTATCTAAACTGAAAAAAGCACGAACTACATTAATTTTATTAAAGATACCCTTTGAAGGTTCATTCTGGACAAAAGAAACGGCATTAAGATTAAAATTTTCAGGATAAATTTTAATTTTCCCTGACGAATTACCACTGTTCTTCTTTTCAAACTTTTTAATCAGCCACGAAAGTGAATTATCTTCAAAATTTTCAAGTTCGTTTACGTTTATTTTCGAATTAGATATAGTTAATTCATATATAACAAGTCCCTGGGTAAATATTTTGAATAAATTTGGGTGAAGCCTAGCGTAAATTTTTTCTGCAAAAAGTAAGGTATCCTTATTTGGATCTTCTACATATACATTATTAATTCTAAATTCAGTCAATCCGGATAAAGAAATACTTTCAATGCTGTTGTAAGTACCGAGATAAGATGAAATACTTGAAGAAAGGGTAGAAACGGCAGATTTTTGAAAATATGGAATTCGAAAAGCTATATTAAAAAATAGAAATAAAAATAGTATGATGCCAATTGGCAACGCAACTATTTTCCCTAATTTTCGAAGGAAAACAAACTTTTTAACCTGATTACCAACCTTTTCAGGGGTATTAGGTTGTGATTTCATTATTTAAGATTTGGTTATTAACTCATTATTAACGCTATAAACTCCTTTTTGGTGTATTGTATTAAGAAAATGAAGCGCTAATTCCTCGCTCCAAAGAAATCCATTTTTGTTTACCGGCATAAAACCAACATGACCACCCCATTTAGGCTTTAAAAAATGAAAATTTGCCATTTCAAAATCCAGCTGATTTGGGAAACAAAACGGGCTTAAGAAAGAATCATCTTCAGCATTTACCAATAAGCAGGGTAACGAAATTTTAGGTAACTGACTTAAAACACCTGCTTTTTCCCAGTAGTCTTTTGCGTTTAAAAAACCATGAAAAGGTCCTGTATAAAAATCATCAAAAAAAGTAAAATTATATTCCCATTTTGCGGGAAAGAAAGGCATATCAGGAAATTGCTCCTGCTTTTGCTTCATTTTCCTTTTCAAGCTAAGCAGGAACCTGAGCCTGTACAAAATATTTTCAAATTTACCAATAGCTTTATTTGCTTCAACGAGATGAAGAGGCACTGAAAAAGCGACACCACCTTTCACTTTATGAAAAACCGGATTATTTCCCTGGTTTGCTAAAAACCGCAATACGACGCTACCTCCGAGACTAAACCCTAACAGATAAATACTTTTATAAATATCAGATTTGTGAAGAGATAAAATAACCTCCTCCAAATCTTCTGTTGCCGCCATGTGGTAACCTTTCATAGTAAGATTTGGTTCTCCGCTACAACCTCTAAAATTAAAAGAGAGGACATCAAAATTATTTTGTGAAAATATATTTGCCATACCCCTGATATAGGCTCTATCAGAACTTCCCTCCAAACCATGCATCAAAATGACTAATTTATCTTCTCCCTTGCGCACAAAATCTAAATCTATAAAATCTTTATCATTTAAGATAAATCGCTGCCTCTCATAGTCAAGAGGCAGTTTTTTTCTAAAAAGAGCCGCTGAAATAGTATTAGCGTGAGCATTTTTAAATAAAAAAGAGGGATTATACTCCTTGTAAAAAAACGACATTTTAATTGGTTTTAGCATTCTCCAGGGCCTTCCAAACCCGAATGGTATCTATCGCTGGCTTTACATCGTGAGCTCTTAGTATCAGGGCACCTTGCTGTAAAGCAAAAAAATGCAAAGCGGTAGTACCATGCAGGGCATCCTCCGGAGTACCTTCAATAACTTTATAAATCATGGACTTTCTGGAAAGACCGACCATTAAAGGACACTCAAGTATTTTAAAAATAGAAAGATTTTGAAGTAATTCATAATTTTGAGCGACGTCTTTACCAAATCCAAATCCTGGGTCTATGATAATATCTTTCACACCAAGTTCCTTAAGCGCCTGATATTTTAAAATAAGAAAATCCAATACATCCAGTGATACGTCTTTATAGTTAGTATTATCCTGCATATTGCGGGGGACACCTTTGAGATGCATTAAGACATAGGGTATATTTGTTTTTGCTATGAAGGGAAACATATCAGGATCGATAGCCCCAGCTGAAATATCATTGACAAGAACGGCACCCTCCTGATAAGCCGCACTGGCAACGGCACTATGCACGGTATCAATAGATATAAAGGCATCAGGAAATTCCTTTTTAAGAGACTTTATAACAGGCACAATTTTCTCCACCTCATCTTTGGCATTGGATATAGGAGCCCCGGGACGGCTGGACATTCCACCAATATCCAGGAAAGTAGCCCCTTCCTGGAGGTGAGTTTCTGCTTGTTTCAGAATACCCCCTCTTTCTGTGAACCGACTTTTTTCATAAAACGAATCAGTATTAATATTAATAACAGCCATTACCACAGGATTTTCCAAAACCAGTAATGAACCACATAAATTAAGCGTTATTTTGGGATGAATCATATATTATTTTAATTCTTTCACTGCAAAATTATTGTTTTTATGGCTATCTTTTAAGGAACTTTGTTATTTTTATCTAAACTTAATCTAAATTAGAGGCAAATTTCAACCATGCAAGAAGAAACCTACAAGGTTCTATTAGCCGACGCGCAATTTCTCATCAGATTTGCATTAAAGGAATTATTGAAAGAAACGAATACCTTCCAAGTTATTGGTGAAGCGGGTAACGAAGCTGAGTTAAACAGTTTCATAGCTAAAACACCCCCTGACATCATCGTCATAGATTATAATCAACCAGGTTTTTTTTCAATTGAGAGTATCAAAAATTTAAAAGAGCAGCACCCAACTATAGAACTTCTTGTCATATCTTCAGACGATAACAAAGAAAATATTTACGATGTAATCAACTCGGGAGTACTTCGTTTTCTGACAAAAAAATGTGATGCTCATGAAATTAATGAAGCATTCAGAGCCATTATTAGGGGTGAAAAATTTTTCTGTGCCAGTATATTCAACTTTATTTTTGAAATGTCCTTTTCACAAAATAATTATTCGTCTAATCCTTTACCCTTATCAGCCAGAGAGTTAGAAATAGTTCAACTCATTGCACAAGGATTAGTTGCCAAAGAAATAGGTAAAAAATTAAATTTAAGTACGCATACAGTTTATACACACCGGAAAAATATCATGGAAAAGCTTAAATTGAAGCGAAGCTCTGAATTGGTATTATTTGCAGTTAACAAGGGGCTTTTATAATAAAAAATAGTCATGAGATTTTTCATTTTATTTTTATTCCCATGGTGGTTATCCGCCCAAAATGGATTTGGAACTATCAGAGGAAAAGTGATTGATAAGGAAACACAACTTCCATTGGAGGGTGTAAGTGTACAAATAATGGAAGGAAACAAGGGTATTTATACTGATGAGCAGGGGAATTTTGATTTTAGACAACTTCAACCTGGAAGATATTCTTTACTTTTTTCTTTCGTAGGATATCAACAAGGTAGTATGCCTTCCGTAGAGGTAAGTAATGGAAAAGAAGCTCTTTTGACCCTTCAACTGGTAGAATCACCCATTCAAATACAAGAAATAACCATTACAGCTGAAACGGACAAATCGAGGGCTACCAATGAGCTATCCTTTGTTAGTGGTCGTCAATTCAGTGTTCAGGAAAGTAATAAATTTGCAGGTGGGTATGGTGACCCTTCCCGCATGGCTATGTCGTTTGCGGGCGTCACCTCCTCGGGAAATGATGATAACAACGAAATTATCATCAGAGGAAATTCACCAAAAGGTCTCCTATGGCGACTTGAGGGCATTGAAATACCAAATCCAAATCATTTTGGCGATGGTCAGGGTTCCACCAGTGGCATTATAAGCATGGTAAATAGTAGTAGCCTCGCAAATTCAGATTTTTTCACTGGTGCCTTTCCCTCTGAATATGGAAATGCGTTGTCTGGTGTATTTGACCTTAAATTCAGGAGAGGAAATGACCAAAAACACGAGTTTAAAGCCTTGATTGGTGTGGTAGGGTTAGAAATGGCTGCTGAGGGACCAATAACTGCATCAGGATCTTCTTACAGAATAAATGCAAGATATTCTACCCTGGAACTTTTGTTTAAAACGGGATTAGTGAAAATTGAAACGGATGGATTTAAACCTGCCTTTAGAGATTATAATTTTACTTTTCATTTTCCAACAAAAAAAACTGGAAAGTTTACCCTTTGGGGCATTGGCGGTGAAAATTTTTCGGATAGTGACTATGAAACCTTTAAAGATAGGGATGAAAATAACGTAACTTCGACGGGATTGAGTCATCAATTGCCTATCAAAAATATAGGTTATATCAATACAGTAATAGCTTATTCAACCCAGTCTCATCAATATTTCAGAGAAAATTTAATGAACAATGTATGGATAAACACCTACGATGAAACGCATAAGGAACAAGCTGTAAGGTATTCTACCTATTTTAATCATAGATTAAGTAGTCAATGGAAAATGAGGACGGGTTTTATCCTGTCCAGATTAGGTTTCGAACTCAATGAAGATGTTTGGAACTCAAGTCAAAAAAAGACGATCAATTGGTTAAATGAAAATGGACACACTTTCAGTGTTCAAGGTTACAGTCAGGTGAAATATACACCAAATAACAAATGGCAATTTTCCGCGGGTATTCATTCCTTGCATTTTGGGCTAAATAAAAAAAATACGGTAGAACCGAGGTTAGGTTTTGAACTAAAAACAGGGCAAAAAACATCGATCACTGGTGGCTTTGGCATTCATAGTCGATTAGAACCAATTTCACTTTACCTTTATAAGCGACAAGTTAAACCCGGGCAATTTGTACAACCTTATAAAAATTTATCTCCATCCATGGCCAGGCATAGCGTTATTGGTTTAAACAAAAACACATCAGGACATTCCCGCTGGGTGATAGAAGCGTATCATCAAAAATTATATGAAATACCTATAGATACAAACAGAAAGAGTTTCTATTCCATTTTGAATGCCAGTGCCGGCATACCAGGGTCCATCCTTACAAATAAAGGTATCGGAAAAAATATTGGATTAGAATTTACCCTAGAACAATTTTTACACAAAAATTTCTATTACCTTTTTACACTTTCCGTTTTTCAGTCTACTTATCAAAACTTAGATTCTAAGTGGAGAAACACCATTTTCAACAATACATTTGCCGGAAGTGCCGTTTTAGGAAAGGAATTTTCAATTGGTAAAGAAAAAAATCACTTTTTGTCCTACAATATAAGGTATATGCTTCGCGGAGGAAATAGGTATATTCCTATAAACCTACAAGAATCTATTAAACGTAAAACAACTATTTTAGATAATATTAATGCCTATGAACCGAGACTCCCCACCTTTTGGAGAATAGACCTCGGCATGGCATATAAAATTAACAAGAAAAGAACTACCTGGTCATTTAGAATAGACTTACAAAACGCAACCTTAAGAAAAAATAAAATTAGAGAACGATTTAATAATCAAACATTACAGATTTATTACAATCATGCGTTACCTCTCATACCCATATTAGCTTTTCAGGTTGATTTTTATTAAATATGGAAACTATTTTATACATTTACCATTATGTGCCTTGTTATTGTTATAATTTGAATCGTTTTACAGATGAAAAACATTGGAAATAAAATGATAAAGAATACTTCCCTGGCTTTTATCCTGTTGATTAGTTTTAATCTTTCAGGACAAAAACTAAGTTCGTCTATGAACTTTATTATTGGATCAGAGGCCACCCAAAAAATGGAGTTTGCCTATTCCAATACCAAAGCTGGAAAGGAATATGTGAAATATTTATTTAAAGTCTCCAATGATGAGACTATTATCTTTGATATTGCTGTTGAGTCAGACGCTGAAATTCAGTTGGAAAAGCCTAAAAATGCCATCGTTTGTAGTCCATCTACATGGAATAATTTAGATGCTGCTACAAAAGAAAGCATTATTTCAGGTAATCAATCTGTGCATCTTGTTTTGCCTATCGGTTTAAATCAATACAGAATTACTCCTGTATATGCTGTAGAATGGATTAAAACGGTGGGGAACAAGTGTGAATTCAGAAGTACCGACATGGAGTTCATTTTAGACATAGATAGAGAAATAATTCTTTCTACGTCAAATAATTTGATTCAAAAGTTATCAGAGGAAAAAAATGGGCAATGCAAAATTTTTACGCTAAGAAAAAATTCAAAAATACAAACCACTCTTTATAAAGATGTTACCTGGACCTCTAACCTTGGAGTGATAAAGGAAACATTCTCTGAAAATCAAGGTGAATATACGCTATTAAGAATTCAGGGGATTTCAGTGACAGAATATCTGAATAAGCAATGTGCACAGAATTTAGTTATAAATCAAAAAGAAGATACACAGGATTTTTTAAGGACTAAAGGGTCAGAAGAAAAAAGTTATAATGGAAAAACCCATGTGGTACAGCAGGGTGAAACTTTTTTTGGTATCGCTAAAATTTATCAAATTTTACCAGGTGAATTGATAGATTTTAATCCTACCATAGATCCAAATAAAATGAATATTGGTCTTATAATCAATATTCCACCCGTTAAAAAGCCGGGGGTTATTCCCGAAGGAATGTATGTTATGCAAGAGGGTGATAGCAAAGAAAAGATTTCTCAACTTTTTGGTGTAACCCACCTGGATATTAACAACTGGAATCCAGACTTCGATAAGAAAGTAGTTGGTGATCTTATTTTCGTTAAATCTCCATCTAAAGATACTGATTTAGAAGGTGTGAGAACAAAAGGAGCGAACGTAACGGTTGAAAACAAACCTAAGAACATTGTAAAGACCCAATGGTGGGAAACAACTGATGGTAAACACATAGTAAAAGCAAATGAATCAATAGCTATGCTTTCTGCTGCCTATGGGTTCACTGAAGAGAGATTCAGACAAATGAACGGGCTAAATCCTAATGAAAAAATTAAAGAAGGTCAGATATTGATGACCCTGGTGTGCCCAGTACAGGTTAAAGTAATGGAAAATCCTGCAAAAATAACTCCTGAAAATACAAAAACTGATAAAGGAGGTTTACCTGAAACAAAACAGACCGGGATAAAACAAGAAGAAGTTACTCCTTACTTTGACATTCAAAATGGAAAAATAACCTCGTTATTTTCAGAACCTGAAATTATTTCCGCTGGAGATGAAAACCAGAAGACAGTGAAAGGATCCTCCTCACAGAGAGAAATATATATTGTACAGCAGGGAGATACGGTCAACGGGATAGCCATAAAATTTAATTTAACCGAAGCAAAATTAAGGCAATTAAATAAATTGGCAGAAGGGGAAGTAGTTCTTCCAAGACAGCGAATATTCCTAAATTAGGAAAGCAGCACTTTTTGAATCAAATCAGCTTTTGCCATCGTTGTTTCATAACCAATATCATGAATCAAGTTAAACTTGGGCAATGAGAAAAGATAAAAATCCTGAACTTTTGGTTCGATTGCGATATCACAGGCAATAAGTTCTGGTTGAGTATTGGCATTCATAAACAGCTCGAAACAACGCTGAGCAACTTGTATAGATGATTGATAATCTTTGTCTTCATCTGCAGAAAGCGGAATAACGTTAACACCTATTATTCGATGTGCCTGTGAAGTAATCACAGAAGCGGGTAAATTATTTAAAATTCCCCCATCGGCGTATCTATCTCCATTTATTATTACTGGTTTAAAAACCAAAGGAATAGAACAGGAAGCTAAAATAGTATCTAACAAAGGACCTTCATGAAAAATTTCAGTCTTTCCCTTAGTGAGATTTGTAGTAGTTACAAATAATTTCTTTTGAAGATCTTCAAAATTAGGTGGAATCCCAATTTGAATTAAGCGCTCTTTTAAATAATTTAAATTTGACAATCCACCAGCTGACCATTCAAATCTAAAAAATTTCCATAGGCTACTATGGCCAACAAAATCGATCATCTCCTGACTGGACAACCCCATAGCATAAAGCACACCAATTATGGAACCTGCACTGGTTCCTGAGATGACGGTAGGATGAATATTTAATTCACTTAAAGCCTTTAATACCCCTATATGAGCTATACCTCTGGCTCCCCCGCCCGAAAGCACCAATCCAATATTATGATCAACCTTCATTCTAAGTAAAATAAATTTTAGGACTGTAAAACTATATGTTTAAAAAGTTTACAAATAAATAACGTAATAAACTGACAACAGTTCTGTTAATATTTGGTTTATCTGATTACTTTTGTGCTTAATTTGAAAGAAATGTTTAATTAACAAACTATTCTATGAAAAAATTTACTATTAAATGCTTATTCGGCTTTATCGCCCTCCTTGGATTTAACCAACTAAACGCGCAGGGAGTGACTACTTCTTCTGTAGCGGGTAGAGTTAAAGATTCAAAAGGTGAATTCCTTGTTGGCGCAAATATTCAAGCGGAACATTTGCCATCAGGGTCTCTTTATGGAAACTCGACAGATGACGGAGGTTACTTCAGAATCCCGGGTATGCGTGTTGGTGGTCCTTACAAAATCACTATCACTTATACTGGCTACAAAGAAAAGCTTATTGAGAATGTTACATTGAGTTTAGGAACAACAGCTACCTTCAATGTTGAACTTACTGAAGATGCCATTGAATTGAGTGGACTAGAGATTATTGCAGATAAAAATGACGTATTTAGTGGCGACAGAACTGGCGCTGCGACGAACTTCAATTCTAAAGAGATTAATGCGCTACCTACATTAAGCCGAAACGTTCTTGGTTTTGTTGGTTTAACCCCTCAGGCGAATGGTAGTTCCTTTGGTGGCCAGGACAACAGATTAAATAATATTACCATTGACGGTTCTATATTTAATAACTCATTTGGTTTGGCTGGATCACCAGGCGGACGTACAGGTGTTGCTCCAATCAGCTTAGATGCCATTGAAGAACTACAAGTAAACATTGCGCCATTTGATGTTAGACAATCAGGTTTCGTAGGTGCTGGTGTAAATGCAGTTACCCGTTCAGGAACGAATGAATTTAGTGGCTCAGCTTACTATTTCACTCAAAACAGAGATTGGATTGGAACACAGGCAAAAGAAGCGACTGTTACAGCAGGTCAATTTACTGATTATCAAGCTGGTTTCAGACTTGGTGGCCCAATTATCAAGAACAAATTATTCTTTTTTGCCAGTGGTGAAATTGACAGAAATACTACCCCCAATTTACTCGTAGCAAATAATGGATCACAAGCACAGTCAGGCAACGTCACCAGTGTTTTGGCGTCTGATTTAAAGGGAGTTTCTGATTTCCTTCGTACTAATTTTAATTACGAAACAGGTCCTTACCAGGATTATAATATGGGTCGTTTTGCCAATAAACTATTGCTGAAACTGGACTATAATTTGAACAAAAGCAATAAGATCAGCATCCGATATACCTATCTTGACTCTGATCAGGACGTTTTCATTTCTGGAAGTTCTTCCTTAGGTTTGGGCGGTAGACGTGGTGCAAATGCATTAAGCTATCAAAATTCTAATTACATTATTAATGACGATATTCAGTCAATTGTTGGTGAGTGGAACACAGTAATTTCCAATAAAATTTCAAATAATTTTATTGTAGGTTATACTTACAATAATGAAGACCGTGGTACTTACGGAGAAGTGTTCCCTCTAATTGAAATATTAAGAAATGGAGCCAGCTACATTGCTGCGGGCTTTGAACCATTTACACCAAACAATAAGTTAAATTACAAGACATTCCAAATGTCTGATAATTTATCATTCTACCTTGGAAAGCATACTATATCAACTGGCTTTAATGTGGAGAATTTAAGTTTTGAAAACGTTTTCTTCCCAGGTTCACAGGGCGTTTTT
>JAJTER010000193.1 GCA_021299835.1 Saprospiraceae bacterium
TAAAGAGAATTCTTATACTGCTGTTTTTGAATACCTGGGTGCTAAAAAAATGGTGAAAGCAGATTATTTGATTCTGGCCATTCCCTTTACAAAGCTCAGAGAGGTCAAAACCATTGGGTTTAATTGGTCCACTACAAAAAATGAATGCATTCAGCATTTGGGATATGGTAATGGGGGTAAAATTATTCTTGGTATGAATGAACGTGTTTGGAGAAATTATGGATCACATGGTGGCATGGTTGCTGATATTCCTGCCTACTCAACCTGGGATAGTAGCCGCCTTCAACCAGGTCCTGCCGGTACATTGACCATCTTTGGAGGTTCTTCTATAGGTTATGATGCCGCTAATTTGAGAGCTTCCGAAATAAAAGAAAAGTATTTACCTGGCTTGGAAACTATCTGGCCTGGTTTCGAAAAAGCGGGTAGCAATATCTTACATAAATTTTCCTGGCAAGATTATTATTTTAATCTTGGCTCTTATACCTCTTATAAAGTTGGACAATGGACCGCTTTCGGAGGCGTCGAAAAAGAACCAGAAGGAAATATATTTTTCGCTGGGGAACATTGCAGTACCCAGTTTCAAGGGTATATGAACGGTGGAGCACAAACAGGCAGGATAGCAGCAGAAAAAGTAGTGGAAAAAATAAATGGGGAATATAATTCCTTTAAAAATCTGAAAAAATAGTAAGTTTATAAAAACTTCCAATTAAACGTGGCTGCGATGCAATTATTGAAAATCTACCTAAGTGTTTTTATCCTCTCGTAACGGATCCTGATAAGGAACCATTAATTGGCGCCAGTATTTTGGTTCAAGGAAGTCAACAGGGTACCATTACCGATGTAAATGGCGATTTCCAGTTAAAAGTGGCTGCCAATGCTATTCTAATCATTTCTTATACCGGTTTTACTACCCAACAAATAAATATAGGAAATCAAACATCCTGGTCTATTATCCTGGAGCCTGAAGACCTTGCATTAGATGAAATAGTGGTCATTGGTTATGGTAGTCAGCGGAAAAGTCAAATCACCGGGGCAATTTCTTCCTTAAAAGGTAAAGACATTCAGGACCAACCCGTTTCAAATCTGGCAAATAGTATGCAAGGTAGGGTAGCAGGATTGAATGTTATGAGTGCCTCCGGAACCCCGGGGGCAGGTCTTTTGGTGAATGTGCGGGGAAATAATGCTCCACTATATGTCGTGGATGGAATACCGCTGCTTAGCGAGAGTAACTCGGGTTTATCAACTTCTTTCGATTTGCAAGGCCAAAATGTCGGTTCCGGACAAACCTTAAGCTCTATTTCGGACATTAATCCAAATGATATTGAATCGATTGAAGTGTTAAAAGATGCTTCTGCTGCAGCTATTTATGGTGCCAGAGCGGCAAATGGTGTCATTCTGATAACTACCAAAAGAGGGAAGGAAGGATCACAGGAGGCTAGTTTTAATATTTATTCAGGGTATCAAAAAATAGCCAGGCCTATTCAATTTATGGGTGCTGAGGAAATGGTCGGACTCATCGAAGAGGCCCGTGCAAATGATCTGGCTATTTTCAAGAAAGATCCGTCCTATTTTGGGGACGATTTTGATCCCTCAGTGCTAACGGAACCTTTGGATAATTTTGACCTTTCTTCCGGGGTAAATACCAATTGGCTGAATGAAGTTTCCCGATTTGCTCCCATTAATAACTATGAATTCTCTTTTCGCGCAGGAAATGAAAAAACAAAATATTATACCAGTCTGGGTTACTTTGATCAACAAGGTGTGATTATTGAAAATTATTATAAACGATTTAACTATCGCCTGAATCTGGATCATGAAATAAACTCCCGGTTTAAACTTGGGGTAACATTTAATACGACCTATTCAAAGAACAGGCGTAGTTTTAATGATAACACTTATACGGGTATTATTACGAATGCATTGGGCGCTTCCCCATTGATGCCTGCCTATGAGGAGGACGGTTCTTATGCCAGTTTTGAGGACTATCAGGCCAACTGGTTATCTGATAATCCTGTGAAATCGGCAAAGGAAATAAGGGCTTTCACTAATGGATACCGGGCATTGGGAACAATCGCTGGGGAATATAAATTTTCAAAAAAGCTTTATTTTAAAACATCCTGGTCTGGCGACGTTAATTTTAATTTCGATACACAATTCAAGTCACTTATAACGGCTGATGCGGAAGCTTTCGGTGGAGAAGCTTTTGAAGGTGATTTTAGAAATGTCACCTGGTTAAATGAAAATACATTGCATTTCTCGGAAACCCGAAACGGAAATACCCTTTCTTTATTAGGTGGTATTACCATGCAAAGAACACAAATCGACAGGTCAAGTGCCTTAGGGCAGGGCTTTCCACCAGGAAGATTGGAGCGAATCTCCAGTGCGGCAAATATTATCAGTGCCACTTCTGAAGGAACTTCGTTTGCCTTGTTATCTTTCATAAGCAGGATTAACTACGATTTTAAGAACCGGCTTTTATTTACTTTTACTTCCCGCGCTGATGGATCTTCCCGTTTTTCCAAAACGAATAGATTTGGTTTCTTTCCGTCTGGCGCGGTAGCCTGGAGGTTATCAGGAGAGCCTTTCTTTAATTCGTTGAAAAATGTATTTTCAGATCTAAAATTGCTGGCAAACAAATAGAATGTTTAACCTCGGTTTGGATTATGAAATGGCTAATGGAAAAGTGGGTGGCTCCCTGGAATTTTTCAACTCACTAAAATCTAATATACTGAGTGAAGATATTATTCCAGCCACTACTGGTTTTACTTCCATAACAAGAAATGGCGGTGAGGTTCAAAATGTAGGACTGGAATTCAATGTAAATGCCAGTTTAGCTAAAAGAGAAAAATTTAGCTGGGATGTGAATTTTAATGCTACCTGGATTCATAATGAAATTATAAGTCTGAACAATGACGGCGTTTTCCTGAATGCTTACGACGATTTGGAGGCTACCCATATCTTACAGATTGGACATCCTGTTGGGTCATTTCTTGGACTGAAATACCTGGGTGTTGACAGTGAAACGGGCGATGTCCAGTTTGAGGACTTTAATGAAGATGGTCAGATCGATTATGATGATGCACAGATTATAGGTAAGGCAATGCCCGATTGGTATGGCGGTATGACCCATTCTTTTAAATTTAAAAATATTGATTTTGGCGTCTTTTCCAGATTTTCCATTGGAAATCAGGTCTATAATCTGATTAGAGGAACAACAGAAAACTTAGGATGGAGTAACGATGGAGGCCTAAGTTCTGTGTATGCAAATAATACCATTAATGTTCGGGATAGGTGGAAAAAACCTGGAGATGAGGCAGAATACGGCAGAGCATCGTTCATAAATTTAAATCTGGGACTCAATTCTTCTCAAATGGTTGAAAATGCCTCTTTTTTCAGAATTCAAAATGTGACGGCTGGCTATACTTTGCCTAAGACCGGGAAATTCAGTTCCATCAGGATTTATGCCGAAGCACAGAACCTTTGGGTGTTAACCTCTTATAAAGGTTTTGATCCGGAAGTTTCTTCCAATGGTGGCTTGGCAGACAGGACGGCAGGTGTAGATTACGGTGCTTATCCGTCGGCACGTACGCTATTGATTGGGTTAAGTTTAAAATTTTAATGCAAGGAAATGAAAAATAATATTCTTTTTATATATCTGGGTTTACTGTCCTTCCTTCCATCGTGTCTGGATGAAAGTTCACCTAATTTTTTAGATGCTGAGGAGACTATAATTGATGGTGCCAGTGCAGAAGCCGCCGTTATTGGACTTTATAGTGTTATGCAGCAACCTGGTTATTATGGCGATGCCTATCTGCTGACCTCAGAAGGTCATACCGATAATGCTTCAACGGGGGGATATCAGAATCTTTCCTTAGATCAGATTGGTCATCGCGAGGTTACCGGAGCCAATGTCATTTCTGAAAATATATGGACAGCCATCTACAGGGTTATTGCCAATGCCAATCAGGTGTTAAAATTTTTGCCTGAGATTGACGATTTGGAGACTGTTCAGAAAAATCATCTGGAGGGGGAAGCGCGCGCTATCAGGGCCTTGGCACATTTTGATTTATTGAGATATTACGGGGAACATTGGAACATGTCTTCCACAGCAGGTATTCCCATTATACAAACGCCACAGGCATTAAAAGATCAGCCTTCCAGAGCAACGGTGGTGGCTTCCTACCAATTTATTATTTCAGAAATGACGAAAGCGGCAGGTTTAATGAATCAACAAATTAAGGATAAAGCTTTTATAAATATTAATACGATGAATGCCTTGTTGGCAAGAATATATTTGTACCGGGGTGAAAATGAAAAGGCTGTGGAATATGCCACCAAAGTAATTGCTTCAGGTGATTTCCAATTATTGGATGCAGCAAAATATCTGGATGTTTTTCGATCTAAATTAAATGCGGAATCTATTTTTGAATTACTTTTTGATAGCCAGAACAGAAGTGGCTATAATGGTTCTACCTACAGTAGAACAGATGCTTTACGTTCGGAATTGAATTATATGGCATCTAAAAATCTGGAAGACTTCTTTAAAGGGAGAGCTGGGGATGTCAGAGGATCATTATTGAACTTTTCAACCGATGCTAATGATGCGACTATTTTACCGGATGGCAGGACACAAAAATACAGAGGAGAAACCACGAGAGATAATTCAGCATTTATCAGTAGGTATGCAGAAATGTTTTTGATTAGAGCGGAAGCGCTGGGAAGTATCAAAGGATTGGCAGACCTTAATTTTTTAAGACAAAAGCGGGGATTAACTGTTTTAACGCCCAATCAGGTTAGTTCTTCCGAAGATTTTTTACAAGCGGTGTTAAATGAACGTAGGGCGGAATTAAATTTTGAGGGTCACCGGTATTTTGATCTGGCGAGGAAACGTAAGATCAAATCTGTTCTAAATATAGAAGATTTCCGGTCTATATTCCCCATTCCTAATCGGGAAATTATTGCAAATCCAAATATAAAACAAAACCCAGGATATTGAAATAGAGCTTGGTTAGGTGTTCCTTTTCGATCTCTTCAAATCGTGTTTATAATCTATTGATAAATGGTAACTCAAGCCATTCCTAAGTTGCCCATGCGCTTGAAAAGCCAGACAAAAAGTTACTATATCGGTCAACTTGGCTTTATGGAACTGGCAGATTATGAAGATTATCTGTTGCTCGAAAAGGACAGTGTTGAAATTCACTTCTTTGAATTCAAAACATTGGATTCTTCATTTTGGTAGAAGGTTTTAAAAATGAGTTTCGAGCGGGTATGAATAGGTAGGGAAGGAATAAATAAGTATTTCCCTCCCTACCTGTTTGGGTTTTAATATTCGATGACCCTGGGTAATTCTTTTGCCTGCGCAATCCATTTTTCAACCTCCGTAGCAGAAGGCGTTTTTCTTGTTAGATTTTTAGCCTCGTTTACCTCTTCCATTTTAGCAGTTAAATTGGCTGCATTTCTTTGCGCTAACTCTGGAACGGTGTCAACGCCAGCTACTTCCAATAGCTCAGCATACTCTTGACCAACACCATTCAGGCGAAATAAATCGGCCATGTTAGTGAATTTAAGAATTTGCTTTTCAGAGATACCAGTCTCTTCAGCAAGAGATTGTCTTTGCTTTTTAGTCGCTGCATTTTCAAGCAATTTGTCAACGGTATTGATTCCCGCCGTTCTCAATTTTTCACCAAGAACGGGACCAATCCCCTCTATTTCTTCTACTTTGTAAGTTGCCATGTTACTATGTTTTTAGTTATAAAAGTTCTTTACAAAAATAATTGATTTAA
>JAJTER010000194.1 GCA_021299835.1 Saprospiraceae bacterium
TCTTCTTTAGGCAGAAACCAAGTGTATTCGTCCGATATGCTCCCAATGTAAAATTGCGTTATGGCCTCTATCATGATAGAATAAATTCCCCTATTTACGGAGCAATGACAATCGCCCCTACCTACCATTTCCTCCAAACCGAAGACGTTCTCTGAAATTTAGCCCAATGGATACAGAAGCATTTCACGATTTTTGAGTAAATGATTTTCGTTGAGTAATAAGTTGGAAAGGAAGCGAATTAAAACATTTATGTTCTGTAAATCCCCTTTGATAAGTCCGTTATCGTAGGGTCCAAGTGAATTTGCCCTCCCATGATAAAGGTGCATTTCCCTATTGTCAAACCATGGCATTCGTCATTCATTTGACAGATGCATTCGTATGTATTTTAAATGGAAGATTCGTTGGAAATGGGTAAACGGAATAAAAAATGGTTAAAAAAGGGCGGCTGCAAGTCGCTCCTTCGAACCATAAAATGATGTTGGTGGAATTTTATGTGGATATGAATCAACCACATTATCAGCAGAGGAATATTATATACCAACACAGTGAATTATTTGTATTTAAATGTTTGCCTTAGGTTTTAAGAAAAAAATACGTAATTTTACTTAATGACCTTTATTTTATCAGAAAACACCGAGAATAAGATATGTCCACACTACATTTCAATGATCAAATAGGTTTTCCGGGATACGTTTTTCAAGTAGGGTTGTCATTAATTGAATTCAATGAAAATGACGTTAACATAGTTTATTCACCAGCGTTAGATATTTCTGGGTATGGTTATAATTCGGATGAAGCAAAAAATTCATTTAACATTGCTCTACATGAATTCTTTCAATACACAAACAATAAAAAAACGTTTGATAAAGTATTAAGAGAACTTGGGTGGACCATTAAAGGTAGCAAAAAAAAACCTAAAATGGAGGCTCCATTAAATTCAGATTTAATTGCTAAAAACCCATTATACAACGATATAATTAATTCAAAAAATTATAAAGTTTACAAAGAAGATGTTGAGTTCGTATTTTAAACTCTTTCTAAATGAGCTCTAAGCATCTTAGGAATGTTGCTCGTGCACAAGAACAAACGGAGGCCACGAACATTGGTCACGTTCAGATTTAGATAGGCCAATTACCATACAAACACACGTAAATCCAATACCGGAGTTTATTATAAAAAATGCACTGACGCTTCTTGGATTAACAAAAAAAGATTTTACAGACTGGATTTAGTCGTTTTAGTATATTAGTCATCCCCCTATTTCCGGAAAAATGACTTCCGTTATTCATTTCTCGGTCGCATTTGCAAGTAAATTAAATGGATCCTTTTTGGTATTGGGTGAATGGAATAAAAAATCCAAACCGAAGACTGTTTTTTAGCCTTGTGCATAACGTTTGGTAAGCAAGCGATTAGCTCACTTTTCTTAAAATAAAAATTAATCTTTAAAAACGAATTGTTATTTCGAAATAAAATTTGGGCTGGCACTTTCTTCCAGTTATGCAGCACTTCCTTCAATGGGTTTGATATAGTTGAATTCCTGGTCTTTTTGATTTTGCTCTTCTTCCAGATCATAATCATCTTGAAGACCTAACCAGAACTTGGCGCTTGTTCCAAAATATTTGCCGAAACGTATCGCAGTATCAGCCGTGATTCTCCGATTACCCTTTATAATTTCAGAAATGCGGGTTTGAGGGAGAAAAGTTTCCTTTGACAAATTGGGTGAATATTTTTTGCTTTTCCATAGCTGTTTTATTTATGATAATCCACAATACTTATTTCGTAAGCATCATTATTGATCCATTTGAAGATGATTCGCCATTGATTGTTAATCCAAATACTATAGTATTCTTGCAAAGCACCTTTTAACTTCTCGAGTTTGTTAGCGGGAAAATCATTAATTTTGATTTAAGTTACTAACGTCAAAACCATAAAACAGGGGCTGTCTAAAAAAACTGGATACCTTAAAAATATTAGTACGACCTCTACGAATAACCATTACCTCCAAACCGAAGAAGTTCTCTATAATCCTCAAAATCCTGTAAATCCTGATTCAGAACCGAGTGTTAAGGATAAATTTTACCTGTAAACCTATTTTAGAGGAGATTATCCTGGAGCCAGAGGGGCTTACCCCAGATATGATCCATATCGGAGATGAGATTACGGAAACACTGGACTATAAGCCACCTGTTTTATTGAAGAGATGTTATATCCGCAGGAAATATGCCGTTAAAAACCCCGTAGAGGACGCTACAGGAAACATTGTCATCGCTGACCTTCCATCTCGTCCGCTACCCAAAGCCATCGCAGAGGCTAGTTTATTGGCTTATTTGTGGTCTTCTAAGTTTGTGGATCACCTGCCTTTTTATCGTCAAATTGAGATGTTCAGAAGGCAGTTTGGTTGGGAATTGCATAAGGCAACGCTCAACGACTGGTTCTGTCCTTCTTGCACCTTACTTCAACCCCTTTATGAATGCCATAGCAAACAGGTATTAGAAACCGATTATCCAGCCCGTGTGGTTGTGGCTTTTTAAAACAAAATTAAACCCAATCAAAGACGATGACTTTGCTTGTTAAATTAACAAACAACTTCGAGATTTCATTTTACGTGAGTGGCATTTTATGAATTTTCAATTAATTTGTACTTCAAAATAAATTCTGATGCCCACCCTTTGGTAACTTTTTGAAATTTTAAAAAAAGTGGCGAGAGGAAAGCTGAATTCAAACACCTATTAGTTTAAATATTTTACTTTTTCCCCTTGATGCGGATAATCGGGTCGCCATTTTCATCAGGACTTTACAGTAACCTTTACTGCGTATGGGAAGACTTGAGTCGCTTGCAAGATGTAATACCTAAATATCTATCGAGCATTTCGGTCTTTTATTGTCACGCACAACGTTTTTCAGATGAGAGATGTTGGAGATTTCGGGGATGAAAACTGTCCGCCACTAATTAACTTGATACGAAGCACAAAGTTTCATTTAACCACTAAACCGCCAATTTCTTGTTGGTGCTGTTAGCTGTGGTGCTTTTCATTTGCCCATTGTTTAGGAAGGCCAACTTTACGTAACATTTCGTTCGCTTTTTCCAACTTATCAGGGAACAAAACAATGTTGTCATATTTGTTCAAAGATTTGTCAATCTTAACGATTGGAATTTTCCGTTTTTTTAATTCTGTTGTTATTTTCATTATCTGAATTTTAAATCGTATCAAAAATAATAATTATTTCTTTTGTCGCCTAACCAAAAATCCTTCATATTCAATATTTTTTTTTAATAACTTCTGATAAAAACTTTGTGATGCCCATTCTGTAAAGTCTTGTCCTTGCTTTCGTGCTTCCTGTTGCGTAAATCCAAACGTCAGGATATTTATCTGTAAAGGCGTAAAGCGTTGCTACAACTGTTAATAATACTTTTTCGCTGTCACCGTTATTTGAAATTACAGTATCGTCAATTTCGCCAGTTGAGTGGTCTTTGTCGCCAAATGCAAGATTATAAATGTCCTTGAGGTTGGTCGGTTGGTAACGCACAAGTTTATGAATTAGCCCCTTATGTCCTTCGCTAATAAACTCAAAAGTCAGCAATTTATCACTTGATGCTAATGGATATTTGGGTAATTTCATTTTTCTTACTCGTAAATTTTATTTCAAAGGTAAATTATTTTTCTGTTGGTTGTATGTTGCACTGTCGTCATAGCATTCTGACTAACGTTCTTGCAGACTTGCGATGGCGGGCTTTTCACCACAAATGAGTCTGCGGAGCACAAAACCTCGCCTATTGCCAATGCGCTATTATATGCCGTATTATTGTCCAATACTAATGTTTACATTTGGAAGTTCTATCTGGAGTTTAACTTTTGCTTTTAGTGCAGCAAAAAACCTCAGTAAAGTGTCCATTGTTACATTGCTTGCATTGTTTTCCAGTCGTGAAATTTGTGCTTTTTGAACACCAACTAGTTTTCCAAGTTCTTCTTGTGTCAAATGTCTTTCTTGTCGTGTTTGCTTAATGGCTTTACCAATTAAGTCCATTTGAAGTTCATATTCAAATATGTCACGTCCAGGTGTCCCAATTTTACCAATTAGTTTGTCTTGTACTTGGTCTAAAGTATGAGCTTTCATTAATTCTTATCTTTTATTTGTTTTTCTGTAAAATATTTGGTCCTATTGTTAACTGCTTATAGTAACCATTAATACAGCGTCCTAAATTCCAAAATGTCGTCCGAGAGTTATTTTAAAATTTAGGGTCAAGTTCTACTTGAGATTTACGAATTTTATAAAGTATTTTTTCGTAATGTTTTCGTTTTAAGTTGCTCAAAAATTCAAATCCCTTGTTTAAACAATACAAATACACTAAAAGTTTCGTTGAAACGAAACTACAATTTCTCTTCTGTCATTTAATTGCTTGGTTTCGTAGTACTACACTATTATCGGAACAATATGCATTCGACATTCATGTTACAGACGCATTAGCACCTAATTTAAATGGATATTTTTGGGCAATAGGTGACTGGAATAAAAAATGATGAATGGTTAAAAAAGGGCGAATGCAATTCGCCCCTACCTACCATTACCACCAAACCGAAGCTGTTCTCTGTCATCCTCAAAATCCTGTAAATCCTGATTCAGAACCAAATGTTCGGGATAAATTTTACCTGTAAAACCTATTTTATTTGGATATCCCGTTATCGTAGGGGCGAATTGCATTCGCCCTCCCATGATACAGGTAAATTTCCCTATTTCCGGAACAATTGCATTCGACATTCATGTTACAGATGAATTCGCACGTAATTTAAATGGATATTTTTTGGCAATGGTGAATGGAATAAAAAATGATGAATGGTTAAAAAAAGGGCGAATGCAAGTCGCCCCTACGAACCATTTAACTGACAAAATATCAATTCTACCTTTATCTAAGTTTGTAAAACACCTGCCTTCTATTGTAAAATTGAGTTGTTAAGAAGGAAGTTTGGAAGACAATAATCCGGAATCATCACATAGGGGATATATGTGGGTTTATCGCCATCCGATAAACAACTTGGTATTATTTGTATTCCTTTTTTGCTTTCTCTAAGGAGGCAGACGTCAATCCCTACGCGTGGTTGACCGAAAACCTAAACCGGATTGGAAATCATCCTATCAATAAACTCTCTGAGTTACTCCCTAGCAATTTCCAGAAATTATAAAATATGTACTTAGA
>JAJTER010000007.1 GCA_021299835.1 Saprospiraceae bacterium
CAATACTTCTTTCCATTGGATCGTTACTTACAACAATTAATTTTTTTACTTTATACTCTTCCGAAAAACTTTTCAATCTTTTTAAATGACGTGATTGTAAATTATTTGTTCCTTTTAATTCAATTTGCGAAGTGGTTCGCCAATAGGAAGTGGAATAATTAAGATCCGAATAACTATTATGGGCATAAAGTTCTTGGTAAATAAAATGTTCAAAAGCACTTCCGAAAGCTTCGCTCCCAAATTCTATACTGCCTCTTTTAAGCAAAAAGTTAGCTATACCAATATCAAAATAGTAAAATTTTGGCGCTAAGATTACCCTGCGTTTAGGTTTCTTCTGAAATGATGGGACAAAATGACCAATTAAAGTGTCTTCCAAAATTTGAAAATACTCCTTAACGGTGACCGAGCTTACACTACATTCAGATGCAATGTTGGTATAATTCACTATTCTACCATTAGAAAAAGCTACCGCTTCTAAAAACAGGTTAAAAGCATTGATATTTCGGATTTTTGCTTCCGAAATAATCTCGTCTCTTAGATAACTTCCTATGTAGGCTTCAATTAATTTTTTTGATTTTTCAGCCAAATAGTGCATCCGACTTCAAAAGGTCAAACCATAGTGCGTCAGGAAATAGTTGTTTTAATAAAGTACTTTTTCCTGTTTGACGAGCGCCCCAAAGAAAAAGACTTTCCTTCCCCGAATAAACATAGCATTTTTTTTGTATTAAAAATCACATATATTTAAAGTATCAGTTTAAATTCACATGATATTTTAAAGTTCAAAAATAGAAAACTTTTTGGATTTTCTTGGATTTTAAGGACGGGTCAAATTGCATTCGTTATTAATTTGATATACGCATTCGTATGTATTTTAAATGGAAGACGCATTGGTAATGGGTGAATAGAATACAAAAAATGGTTAAAATGCATAATTAATAGGTCTCAAATTCCTAAAACTTTGCATTATTGGGAAGTTTTAGGAATTTAAACTATATTCGCTTTATGCAAACGATTCTGAGAAGCCATTACTTGGATGTACTCAAAGTGCTCAAGGGCAAAAATTTAATTAAAGTCGCAACCGGTGTTCGACGCTGTGGCAAGTCCACATTAATGTCGCAATTCCAAGATGTATTGCGCACCGAGAATGAAGCCGCTTCTATCATATCCATCAATATTGACATGCCAGACTTCCGATTTTTGGCAGAAAAAAGTTGGAAAGACGTCTACGACTATATCGTTGAGCAGCTCAAAAACAATGTCACCAACTACGTTTTTATTGATGAGGTCCAGAACGTAAAAGAATTCGAGAAATTATTGGAGGGTCTTTATGTTCATCCGAACATTGATTTATACGTTACGGGCTCCAATGCATTCCTATTATCCAGTGAACTAGCCACATTACTCACTGGCAGAGCGTATGAAATCCATGTTTTACCATTTTCATTCGCTGAATACATCAGCTTCACCGGCAAATCCAACAACTTAGACAGGGCTTTTGCAGCGTATATTGAAACAGGTGGTTTTCCAGAGGCGGTCCGACTGTCGGCCGATGGAAACCAATTCACCCTTGATTATCTGCAAATGGTTTTTAACACCATTTTTAGGAATGATATTTCTGCTCGACGGTCAATCTATTCTGAGGAATCCTACCTGGAAGTTGTTAATTTCCTGATCGACTCCATCGGATCAAATGTATCAGCTGCGAATATAGCTAATACTTTAAAGGTCAACAAGAAGCCCATCGATAACAAAACTGTTTCCAAATACATCGATTCCTTAGTGGAATCATATTTATTTTACCGCGTAAAGCGATACGATATCAAAGGCAAACAACACCTGGCAACAAAAGAGAAATACTACCTTGTAGATTTGGGTTTTCGACATGCATTGTTGGGAAAAGAGTTGCTAAGCGATGCTGGCCATCTCCTTGAAAATGTTATTTACCTTGAACTAAAACGCCGAAATTTTCAAATTTGGATTGGAAAAACCAACAACTTAGAGGTTGATTTTGTGGTTAGGACCAAGGAAGGTTTCACACAATACATTCAGGTGTCGCAAACAGTTCAACATCCAACTACTTTGGCACGGGAACTTGCGCCATTGAATAGCATTTCAGACCACCATGAAAAATTGTTAATCACTATGGACTTTGATACCGGCACATACAATGGGATCAAGAAAATCAATGCCATTGACTGGTTGATAGGGAAATAACCCCCTTTTTGTGACATTCGTTATTCAGGTAATCATGTAAATCCTGATTCAGAACCAAATGTTCGGGGTAAATTTTTCCTGTAAAACCTATTTTATTTCGATATCCCATTTTCGTAGGGGCGAATTGCATTCGCCCTCCCATGATACAGATACATTTCCCTATTTGGGGAACAAGTCACTCCTAAAATCCCTTATCCCTTAAACAAAAAGGGGAAGGTAAACTTTACCCTCCCCCTTTTATCGGATATTTAAAACCCTATTCTATTTAAATAACGAAAAGGAAAGTGCTTCCACCTTCTTTTTGTAATTTTCAAAAGGTCCGGTCATGAAGGCATTGATTTTTTCAATAGCCTCATTTACCTCAATGGTCGCTTTGTTCAGATTGTTTTTCGCCGCTTGCGTAGGTTCACCTACAAACGTATTCATAGTAGAGCGAACGGCCGATAAACTGCCCTGAATATTGGATGCGCTTCTTTGAATACCCTTGAGGCCGTCAGGCATCATGTATAATTTCTCCAAATTATTCAGTGAATCGGTAAGAGATTTACCCAGTTTCACTAAGTCTTTTTTGGTGCTGTCCACAACGAGTTGTATGGCAGATTCTACTCTCGTAATAGCCTTTTTGGCATCCTGTATTCTGGTGAAACCAGCAGTAGCTTTGGTCATTAACTGATCCAACTCTTTGAATCCAGCTTCTTGTGCGGCATAGTCAGCCATGGAAATATTTTCTCTAGGATCACCTGATACCTTTACCATCGTTGAATCAGATTGACCGTTTAAGGTAACAATAAACCAATAATTACCTGGCGATACGGAACCACCTACTGGTAATTCATCGTCGGGTTTGGCTTCACGTCGAGATGGCATGGCAACCCCATTTTTTCTAAGATCCCAATATATTCTTACCATTCCGGTGTCCAATGTCATGGACATTTTTCTTATAACTTCCCCCTTTTCAGTTTTCACCACCATCTTAGCCTTTTCGGGCGTTGCTGCATTTTTCGATGCCCCTACTTTGTTCCAAATGGTTATCATAGCACCTGGTGCTTTATTTTGCCCCTCATATATGCCATCAGCTGCGAAGTGATAGCCAGCGTAAGATTTGAAATTGGCCAGATAAGCGTCTGGTGCCTGAAATACCCGAAGGGCTTTGTCCAATACTTTTCCTCCCGTTTGCGCTATTTCCCTTAAAGGTCTGATATCGTCAAGGATATAAAAGGCTCTACCAAAAGTACCAAGAATCAAATCATGATCGCGGGAATGTATTTTCATGTCCATGGTGGGAACTGACGGATAATTATTCATCCATTTATTCCAGTTTTTACCGCCATCTATACTCAAATAGAGACCGCAGTCCGTGCCAAGCCATAGCATATCGGTAGCAATTGGATCCTGAACAATAGATAAGGTGTAACAAGGAACCTGCTTTTCAGTGACGATGGCCGTGAATGTTTTGCCAAAATCCTTGCTTCGGAAAGCCATTGGGCGATAATCATTTCTCCGGTAATCATTTACAATGACAAAAACTTCACCTGCATTTTTAGTTGAAACTTCAATGTATGGAATCCATGAACCCGCTTTTACGCCGGGTAGAGATCCGCTAAGATTCGTCCACGTTTTTCCACCATCGCGGGTAAGTTGTAAATTACCATCGTCGGTGCCTACCCAAATTACATTTTTATCTAAAGGACTTGGCGCAATAGCTAAAATAGTAGTATGATTTTCAGCGGCAGTATTATCAATGGTTAAGCCACCGGTAGAATCCTGCATTTGTTTGATGGCATCATTTGTGGTAAGATCGGGCGAAATAATTTCCCATGTTTTACCGCAATCATTGCTTTTGTGCACAAATTGACTGCCAAAATATAATCCACAAGGTTCAAATGGATTTTGAGCAAAGGCAGCATTCCAATTATATCGCAATTCAATTTTCGGATTAGGATGGGTTGGTTTAATACCCTGTGTTCTTCCTGTATTCAAGTGTACCTGACCCACATTTCCACCTTGTGACATGGCATAAGCTTTATCTTTATCCGTTGGGTGAAAACTTACATCAAAACCGTCGCCGAAATAAATCTCCTGCCAATCGGTATTCCTGATATTGCCTTGTTGCCAGATGGAACTTGGTCCAACCCAGGAACCATTATCCTGCATACCACCACCAATTCTATAGGGTATAGACATATCATAATTGACATGATAAAACTGACCTACAGGAATATTTTCAATGAATCGCCAGGTTTTTCCCATGTCCCTTGAAATATTTAATCCACCATCATTACCATCTATTAAATAATTTGGGTCTTCCGGGTGAATCCAAAAAGCATGATGGTCTGGGTGCACCCCATAATAAGGAAGGAGGGTTTGGAACGTTTTTCCACCGTCTTCACTTCGGGTAACAAGGGAAAATAAGTTATAAATCCTATTTTCATTTTTAGGGTCCACATAAATTTCGTGATAGTAAAATGGTCGGTCACTTACTCCTTCTCCTTTTCCAACCAAGGTCCATTTGAAACCGCCATCGGTCGATTTATATAGACCATTTTCCTTAGCTTCCACTAAAGCGTAGATAATATTGGTTTTTGAACGGGCAATCGCCAATCCAATTCTACCGAGCGGACCTTTTGGTAAACCATCGGCATCGGTTCTTTTAGACCAGGTATCGCCACCGTCAAAAGTGACATGTAGGCCAGAACCAGGACCACCGGAATTAAAAAACCAGGGTTTTCTGCCATATTCCCACATAGCTACCAATATTTTATTGGGATTACTTGGGTCGGCAACCATATCAGCTACACCTGTTTGGTCGTTCACATAAAGAATTTTCTCCCATGTTTTACCGCCATCTTTTGTTCTGAAAACGCCTCTTTCCGGATTAGGACCAAAAGGAGAACCTTGAGCCCCAACATAAACGATATCGGGGTTATCCCGATGAATGATTATCCTGTGTATCGTTTTGGTATTTTCCAGACCCAAACACTTCCATGTTTTTCCACCATCGCGACTTCTGTAAATACCCTTTCCCATGTTTTGAGAATTCCGGGGATTTCCTTCACCCGTTCCAACCCAAATATCCAGCGGATTTTTCTGATTTAAGGCAATTGACCCGATAGACAGATTGTCCATTTCATCGAAAAGACTTTCCCAGGCAGTTCCACCGTTAGTTGAGCGCCATAATCCACCCGATGCGGCACCGGCATAAATAATATGAGGATTAGCTAAATCGACCTCGATGGCAGTAATTCTACCGCTCATACCTGCCGGACCGATACTCCTCGGTGAAATGCCTTTTAATCTTTTTAGGTCAATTTCCTGACCATAAGATAGGTTAAAGCATAAAAAAGTGAGCAAAAAGGCCCACATTTTAATTTGAAGTTGCTTCATTTTGATTGTTTTTTAATAAAGTAGGTTGCGTTATTTTACAAATATTAGAATTGTTGAAACAATAAAATTAATTTTATCGTTATTAGGTTTTAAAATTAACCAAAAAAGTAAGAATATGAAAATTAAGATGTTTGTTGCCTTTTTGTTTGCAGCCTTTCTATTTGGTGCAAATACTACCATATCAGCTGCTCCTCCTAAAAAAGCAAGCTTCACCGTCGCTGGAAATTGCGGCATGTGTAAAAAACGAGTTGAAAAAGCTGCCTCAGGATTGGAAGGGGTGGTTGAAGCCGTTTGGTCAACAGACTCTAAAAAAATGGTGGTTAAATACAACGCAGATAAGATTTCTGTATCTGATATTAAGAAAAAGATTGCCGCAGTAGGTCATGATACAGATGAGTTCAAGGCTTCTAACGAAGTGTATGATAAACTTCCAGGATGCTGCTTGTATGATAGAATGCAGTAAAATAAGGTTTCTAATCCTTTTTGTTTGGGCAAATCTTTATCTTTCTTTGATTGGATTTGCCCAAACTTATACCAAACCTTTTATCGTTGAGGAATTACCGTCGCCAGGTAAAATGGGTGCGGTTCCTAATCTTTTTAAAGACCATGAGGGAAAGGTTTGGCTAAGCTGGGTTGAATTTCTGGACGATTCAACCGACGTATTAAAATATTCCATTTTAGAGGATGGTAAATGGTTGGCAGGAAATACTATTTCCCAAGGTAATAATTGGTTTGTCAATTGGGCCGATTTTCCCTCCTTTACCCGTTTTCCTGGACTAAAGGAAAACTATCTTTTAGCGCATTGGTTGCAGAAAAGCGCCAGTGGAACTTTTGACTATGACATCAGAATTTCCATAAATAAACCTGGCCTTTCAAATTGGTCTCCTTCTGCTATTTTACATCAGGATGCCATTCCCGCAGAACATGGATTTGTTTCTCTTTTGCCTGAAAAGGCAGGTAAAATAAGGGCATTTTGGTTAGACGGCAGGTTGACTAAAGGACATGAAGAGGAAGCCAAAGACATTAAAGATGATCATGGTGGGCATCATGGAACGATGACTTTACATACCGCTTTGATAGATACCAGCGGTATGGTTTCGGATGAAATGATGTTGGATTCTCGAATTTGTGATTGTTGTCAGACGGCTGCTGCCATGTTGGAAAATGGACCTGTTGTCGTTTACAGAGATCGTTCTGAAAGAGAAATTCGGGATATCAGTATTGTTCGTTTTGAAAATGGGGGCTGGTCTGAACCTACCTCTATTTATAACGACGAATGGATGATTGCGGGGTGTCCTGTAAATGGTCCTGCTATTTCGGCGAATAAAAATAAATTGGTTATCGCCTGGTTTACAGGGAAAAATAAAAAAGGAGAAGTAAAGGTCATTTTTTCAGAAGATGGCGGTCGGACTTTTGGTAAACCAGTGGTTATCGATAATAATGGTCCGGTGGGACGCGTCGATATTCATTGGTTAAATGAAAAACAAGTCGCAATAAGTTGGATAAGTAACCAAAATAAATCAGCAAAAATATCCCTCCAGATTATTCATTCTAATGGAAAAAAAGGTCTTCTTCAACATATTAAAGATACCAGTGCGGAACGCTTAAGTGGCTTTCCTATATTAGTTCCTTATAATAATGGCTTTATTTTATCCACCACAGAGGTGAATAGCGATAAATCTACTCAGATAAAAACGTATCGGTTAAGCACCCAACATTAATCTACAACTAAATCAGAAATAATCAATATTCGCCACTGTAGAGACGCGATGCTTCGCGTCTTCTCCCCGACAGGTTTCAGATTAAATAACGTCTCCGGGTTGAGTGGGAAGGTAACTATTAAATGATACTTTCATCACCCGCCCTCCCGCCGCTGCGTAACGCATCGGCGAAAAAATGAACAATGAATAATATTTATCCAATTATCCTCCTGGAACATACACAAGGCGTAAACTAAAAATTCTAAAAAAATCCTACAAAATCCTAATCAAGTTTTTTAAATTTAAGTGGAACAAATGGAGCTGCTTAAGCTATATCCATTTAGAAATCATTTTAAATTCTAAAAAACATGAAAATGAAAAAATCTATTATTTGGAGCATTCTGCTTTTAATGGGTACCAAAACCATGTTGAATGCACAAGATCCTTTAGCTAGCTTTGCTACTCAAAGAGATCTGGTAAAGATTGAAGCCTCTTTATCTACTGCCGGAAAGACATTATTAGCCAGTGAAAAAAGGGAATATGAACAGCTAAAGAGAAAATCCTACCGATTTAGCCCAAACAGATGCATGAATTACCCATTGACCAGTTTGGCAAGTTTGATGAAAGAAGACATTTCTCCATTGCTACTTAAAAAAAATATTGAGTCAAATCTGGCAAAACTGCCATCTATCAAGAAGTCTTTTGAAGCTAAGGGAATCAGGTGGAATCCAGCCTGGCTTGTAGATATCACTACGATAGATTGGAAAAAAATTCTATTAGGCGCATCTGGCTGTTCACTGAATACCAGTATTCTAAGTCCTGTAAAAGATCAGGGTTATTGCGGGAGTTGCTGGGCATTTGCTGCAGGTGCAGCTTATGAACATGGATATAAATTGACTTACGGCAGCGCTAAAGATGTTTCTGAACAGGATCTTTTGAGCTGCGGCCTGAATTGTTCGGGTGAAAATGCAGGTAGCTGCTCAGGTGGTTGGGAATATAGGGCATTAGATTACATGTTATGCACAGGCGCGGCAAGTGAATCTGCTTATCCTTACAGCAATGCGGGAACTACTGCGGAAGCAGCTTGTGTTAGTAATCCAAAATCTATGAGTCTGGCAGGTTGGGTTCGAATTGGAACATCATATCCTTCCGATGATGTAGTAAAAGCAGCTATCGCGACTTATGGAGCTGTAACTACGGCTGTTTATGCAAGAGGTTGGACTGGTTATGGTGGAGATGTCATGGATGCCTATCCAAATGGTTCATCCGAACTGGTCTCTTCTTCCGGGGCAACCATTAATCATGCTGTTACCATCGTAGGATGGTGTGATGCAAAAGGAGCATGGATTGTAAAGAATTCATGGGGTGCCGATTGGGGACCATACAGAGGGTACTGTTATGTAAAATATGGCCATTATAATATAAACGCCAGAGTGCACGCTGCTCTTCCTAATCCATAAAAGAGTTAAGGTCTTATCGATGTTGTATTTAAATCTTCATCAAAGGTTGCAGATAATTCAGTTTATCTGTAACCTTTGTTTATTCCTCGTTATGGGGGCAATTATGCACTTTACTAATCAGATTTTGATGTTCCTTTAACATAGTTTGTGCCGCCTGATAAAGTTCTTCAAAATGCATTACCAGAATATGAACATCACGGGGAACTTCCTCGCCCCACTGTTTAGTTTTAAACATACAACAAGTATGTAAACCTTTAAAAACCGCTTCTAATTCTTTGGCGCGAAATAAGAAATTTTCAATATCAGGTAAGGTGGCTGGCAAAATAGTGTTTTCCCTTTGTAAACCTTTGGAGAGGTCTTCAAAGACGAGTTCCTTAATGCTCACCTGAAACAACTCAGACATCTTTAAAAGACTGTAAACTTTCGGCTCCGTAGATCCATTTTCATAAGAGGCAATATTCCCTCTGTTCAGTCCAACACGGTTGGCGAATTCCTCCTGGCTCCATTGAAACTTTTTCCTCAGCAAACGGAGATTTAAAGCCAGAAAAGTAGCGTTCAATAAATCGTTATCCTGCTGTTCAATCATAAGGTAGAATCATAAACAAAATTTGTCATAGCACTGAATATCTATTTTAAGTACAATGAAATGGAAATAATTGTTTAAGAAATGACAATAAAATTTACATTTTTAATTCATTTGTCAGTAAAAAGTCATTTTATGTCGACAAATTGGACATTTTAAAAGAATATTGAAAAATATATTTGCATTCAATGTGTTTTAGGACTAAATTTGCATAAAAATAAAAACAATGACAGAAACAATAGTTGCCAATTCTTCCATTCAGATTCAGTTAGGTGCTATTCGTTCTTCTTTGCGTGCTTTCGCACTTAAATTAACGGGCTCGTCCAGTGATGCAGAAGATTTGTATCAGGATACCGCCTTGCGAATTATTATGCACGCAGATAAATTCAATGAGGGCACCAACTTTAAGGCGTGGGCAGTTACTATAATGCGGAATATTTTTATAAATAATTACCGTAAAAAGATTCGAAGAAATATGATTGTGGATCAAACGCCCAATTCTTATTATTTGGATTCAAATGAGGTTAATGAGCCTAACGCAGGGGAAACTGAAATTATATTCAGTGAGTTAATGGTATTGGTTGAAGCCTTGCCGGAAGATTTTAAAAGACCATTCCTAATGGCTTTTGATGGGTACAAATATGAGGAAATAGCAGAGGAACTGGGTTCTCCACTGGGTACCATTAAGAGTAGAATATTTTTTGCCAGGAAAAAATTGCAAAAATTATACAAGGAACGCTATGCCATTTTCAGGGCTTAAATCGATACTTCCAAGATAGTTAGGGGCAATTTCCTGTTACCTAATTATCTTGGATAAATTAAGTGTTATTTTGAAACCAACCATCTTTCCGTGGAGAATGTTCAAAAGTTTCCCTGGGTAAGAAAAATTCTTTTTCCTGCTTTTCAAAAAGTTTTTTTCGTTGCCGTTCTTTATAATCCTCCTCTTCCTCTGTATTTTTAAACAAAAAGGCAGTTATCATTCCTGATATTGCGCCCAACAAATGGCTTTCCCATGAAATACCTTCCTGTCCGGGGAAAATGCCAATAATCATCGATCCATAATAAAAGCCAACCAGAATGGCCAGAGCGATGGAGCGAATATTTCTTCTGAAAATACCCAGCCAAAAAACAAACGCGACTAATCCATAAATCACTCCACTGGCCCCGATATGAAATACCTGTCTTCCGAAAAGCCAAACGAGGCTGCCCGTAAGGAAATAAATAAGGAATAAGGCTGGAAAAGATATTCTCCTGTAGAAAAATAAAATAAGGGTCATAAGGGCAAAAAGGGGTGGTGTATTGGACATCAAGTGAGACCAATTACCGTGAATCCACGGACTAAATAATATTCCTTTTATCCCAAAATCGGTTCTTGGAAATATACCTAAATTACCTAAATCAATGAAAGTCAAGAAGGTAATCAAATGAACTAACCAAAGGATGGAAACCGTCAGGGTAGCCACTTTCAGACTTTGAAAAAATGAATTTGATTTTTTAGACTTCATCAAAAGGCATTAATTATCAATTTAAATCTTTGATAAGTTCTAAATACTTGGGTGAAATATCTCCTGCTTTTTTAATTGCCTTTTCAAAAGGGGTATAGGCAATTTCGTTATTTATAATGCCAATCATTACGCCAGATCTACCCTCGAGGAGCGCATCGGTGGCGGCAACACCCATTCTGCTGGCTCTTACTCTTTCTAAACAAGTGGGACTGCCTCCTCGTTGAATATGGCCTAATATGGATACTTTTATTTCAAAAATATCTAATTTTGATTTTACATAATCAGCAATTTGATAAGCTCCACCCGCCTCATCTCCTTCGGCAACAACTACAATACTGGAGTTTTTCTTTCTATCATGAGCATTTTGCAGCACTTTAACCAAATCGTCTAAATTTGTCTTATGTTCTGGCACCAACACAGCTTCAGCACCGGTGGCAATACCTGCGGCCATGGCTATATAACCAGCATCGCGGCCCATCACTTCGACAAAGAATAATCGGTCATGAGCGTTAGCAGTATCTTTAATTTTGTCAATAGCTTCCATCGCCGTATTAATAGCAGTATCGAAGCCAATGGTATGATCCGTTCCTGCTAAATCGTTATCGATAGTACCCGGACAGCCTACTATTTTAATATCAGGAAATTCTTTCATGAAAATATCTGCTCCTGTAAAAGTTCCATCTCCACCGATAGCCACGATGCCATCGATACCTGCATTTTTAAGATTTTGATAAGCCAGTTTTCTGCCTTCGGGGGTCATAAAATCTTTACTTCTGGCTGATCTTAAAATAGTTCCCCCCAAATTGATAATAGAAGAAACAGCGTGTGAATCCATATTTTTTATGTCACCTTCAATGAGTCCCTGATAACCGCGATAGATTCCGGCAACCTCAAGTCCTCTTTTCAATGCGGACCTAACTACGGCGCGAATACAAGCGTTCATGCCAGGTGCGTCACCTCCTGAAGTAAATACTCCAATTTTTTTCATAGTTCTAAATTATGCTTAATTATAAGAATCGTCGGCGAACCGTATTGATAAATGATTTTGCTGCGTCTTTTCTTTCCTCTTTAAGCCAGTCGTGTTGACGGCCAATATTCAGTAAAAATTCTTTTGCCTGGTCAAAGTGAGTAAAATTATTTAGCATTTTTACCGCTTCTTCCATTTCTGCACTATTTTTTCCAAATAAATCATTGGTGTATAATAGGCGTTCATTCATACTAAACGTTGAAAAACTTAAATTAGTAATGGCTTGACTAGCTAATCTTTCTGCTAAATTACTGGGTTCTTGCCATATAAACAAATGGGCTAACTCGTTATCGGATAAGGGTTCAACAGGTTGAGGAGTCACCGGAAGGACTACAGGTTCGAGTGTTTTTTTCTCTGGTTCAAAATTGGCTACACCCCGCTCACGACCTAATAAACCAGTCTCTCTTTTTTCTTCGTTCAACGATTGAACCTCTTTTATGGGTTGTTCTTCTTTCAAAGGTGGCACCTCTAAAACAGGTTGCACTTCGTTCAGTGGTGCTTTAGGCTGACTTTGGCTCAAGGCGATGGTTTCGTAAAACTGCCTTAAATAGCTTAGCATCAGGTCTCTTTCCAGGGGAGAAACGCCTGGTGTATTTGCATCGATATTTTTATAAAGCGCATTTATTTTGTGTATCAACACGCGTGCTTTTTCCTTGTCCATGATACATTTTCAGGTTGACTTTAGTAAATATTCTTTACATCTATCCTAAAGTTGATTTGTTTATAACGCACAAATATCTAATTTTAACTTCCCAAATGGAAATTAGACAATGAAAATTAATAAAATTTATCATTTGACTAATATTTTAATCAAAAAAGAATAATATGTTTATTGAGCCCTACATTACAGGTAATCCTAAGGGATGGATTGAAGTAATATGTGGAGGAATGTTTTCAGGCAAAACAGAGGAGTTAATCAGGCGTTTGAAAAGAGCACGGATAGCAAATCTTAAGGTTGAAATTTTTAAGCCTGCTACAGACAATCGGTATGCTATCAATGAAGTAGTCTCTCATGATGCAAATCAAATTCCCTCTGTTGTCGTTCATCGGGCATTGGATATTCTTTCTTTAGTGGAGGAAAAGGAGGTCGTTGGTATCGATGAGGCTCAGTTTTTTGACAATGATCTCGTTTTAGTCTGTAGGGAATTGGCCAACAGAGGTATTAGAGTGATTGTTGCCGGGTTGGATATGGATTATAAAGGGATTCCTTTTGAACCTATTCCCGCCCTTTTAGCTACCGCCGAATACATTACTAAGGTGCATGCCATTTGTCCTCATTGCGGACAGTTAGCATCCCATTCTTATCGGCTGGTTGACGTGGAAGATAAGGTTCTGGTGGGCGAAAAACAATTGTATGAACCACGTTGTAGAAATTGTTTTAATAAAGGAATGCTTTAAAGTTCGTTGCTCATGATAAAATCCAAAATTTTGTTTCCATAATATTTATCAATTAATTCAATTTTATAACTAAGTTTGCGAAAATTTTCTTGTTATCACAACCATTATGTCTTTAATTCCAATTTCTCGTGCGTTAATCTCTGTTTACTCAAAAGATGGTTTAGAACCATTGGCTAAGTTGCTGCATCATTACGGTGTAGAAATTTACTCCACAGGGGGTACGCAAGCCTATTTGGAAAGCTTGGGCATTCCTGTTATAACCGTTGAATCACTAACGGGATATCCTTCTATTCTTGACGGAAGAGTTAAAACACTTCATCCAAAAGTTTTTGGTGGCATTCTTGCCCGACGCGAGGAGGGACATTTAACGGAATTAAATGAAATGGATATTCCTCCTTTCGATGTAGTAGTGGTCGATTTATATCCTTTTGAGGAAACGGTTGCTTCAGGTGCAGGCGAAGCAGAAATCATTGAAAAAATTGACATTGGAGGAATTTCTTTGATTAGAGCCGCTGCTAAAAATTTCAATGATGTGGTGGTTATTCCATCAAAGTTATCCTATAGACCGTTAGTAGAGGCTTTAGAAAAAAATACCGGCTCAACAACGCTTGCTGAGCGTTTATCATTTGCCAGGGCTGCTTTTGGCGTGACTTCACATTATGATGCAGCTATTTATGCCTACTTTCAAGGAGATGAAACCTTTTCGGAATCTTTGCGCCTTACTGAAAATAATAGGGTGAACCTTCGTTACGGTGAAAATCCACATCAAAAAGCCGTTTTTTACGGAGATTTTGATGATATGTTCGAAAAATTAGCAGGAAAAGAACTATCGTTCAATAATTTAACAGATATAGACGCTGCCGTTGGATTGATTTCTGAGTTTGAAAAGGATGGGCCAACGATGGTCATTCTTAAACATACCAATCCTTGCGGTGTGGCCACCAGATCTACCATTAAGGAGGCATGGCTGGCTGCCTTAGCTGCCGATCCCGTTTCTGCATTTGGGGGTGTTTTTATATCAAACGTACCCATTGATATGGCTACCGCGGAGGAGATAGATCAGCTTTTTTACGAAGTTTTAATTGCACCAGAATTTGCGGAAGACGCATTAAATTTTTTGAGTAAAAAGAAAAACAGAATTTTATTGAAGTTAAAAAAACTTAAAATTCAAAACATTAGCGTTAAATCTTTGTTAAATGGCGTGATTGTTCAGGAAAATGACGTTATAACGGAAGGAAGGGAGATTTGTAAAGTAGCGACCCTATTGGAACCTACGGATAATCAGTGGAAAGATTTGATGTTTGCCGCAAAATGTTGCAAACACCTGAAATCAAACGTCATTGTGCTGGCTAAAGATAATCAGCTTTTGGGTATGGGTTGTGGTCAGACATCGAGAATTGACGCGATGGAACAAGCGGTGGACAAGGCAAAAAAATATGGTTTTGATCTGCAGGGTGCAGTGATGGCTTCAGATGCTTTTTTTCCCTTTCCCGATTGTGTGGAAGTAGCTGAACGGGCGGGAATAAAGGCGGTTATTCAACCGGGTGGGTCGGTTAAAGATCAGGAAAGTATAGATTTTTGTGATGCGAATAATATGGCAATGGTTATAACGGGAATTAGACACTTTAGACATTAATTCTTTAAACCAACTATATTGCAGTTAATAGCATCTTTACATAAAATAAACGTAGTGGCTCAAATGGCTAAATTAAACAATAAAGTGTGGCTTCTAGTCATTGGACTATCCTTCCTGGGAGCTCTGCAGCTAGCTGGACAGTCCACGTCGAGTATTATTCCCAAATATAATTCGCCCTATTCCAGGTTAGGTATAGGAAATTATTATCCGGGATATTTTGCCGCTGCAGCGGGTATGGGGGGAATTGGCGTAGGTTATAATGATCCGACGCATCTCAATCCACAGAATCCTGCTTCTCTTGGTTTCCTTAGAGTCACAGCTTTTGAAGGAGGTATATTTTCCAAGTATAATGTCCTTAATAATGGAAAAGGCGAGAGGGATGACGCCTGGAGCGGAAATATCCAGTATCTAAGTCTTGGATTTCCCATGCGTAACCCTATCAATGAATCGCTGGAAAGACAACAGCCTACCTCAGGTATTGGTATGGCCTTTACGCTGGTTCCCTACACTTATGTTGGTTACGACGTAAAATCTACCATTGAAAATCCTGGATTCGGTACAGCAACCAATACGTTGAAAGGAACTGGTGGTACTTATAAACTTGCCTGGTCAAATGGCTTTAGGTATAAGAGTATCGCGGTGGGTTTAGAAACAGCCTATTTGTTTGGCAAAATAACTAATTCGCGACGCTTGCAATTAGATTCCTCGTCTATAGCTTATGGAACGGAATTAGCGGACGATATTAGCTTAAGGGGGCTTAGATTAAAAGCAGGTTTCCAGGCAGCCATTGATTTTGGAAAGAAAAAAGATAAGGATAAATCAATTTCAGACTATAAAAGGTTACTCATTTCGGGTACTTACACCATGGGTGGATCAGTACAGACCAATGCCAGTCGTTTTTATAGGAGAGAATTGTATTTAACCACTACCATAATTGATACCATTTTAAGAGAATTTGATAATATTCAAACAGGACAGCTTCCTATGGAATTTGGTATGGGACTTACTTTTGAACGGTTTAATAAGCTTAGAATTAGTGCAGAATATACTGTTGGAAAATGGTCAAATTATGAGTTAACGGCAAAATCAGATAAACTTTTTGATAATTATTTTTTTAGATTTGGAGGTGAATTGATTCCAGAATATGCTTCTTATAATAAATATAGCAGGCGAATGAGTTACAGATTAGGCGCATTTTATGGAACAGACCCTCGAACAGTAAATGGAAAATCTTTACTTCAATACGGCTTTACCATGGGATTAGGTCTTCCCATAGTGGTTCCCAGGCAAACTCCTTCTTTCGTAGATTTATCTTTGGAAGTAGGGCGTTTTGGCTTGAAAGACGCACTAAGAGAGACTTATATCCAACTAACAGCTGGATTTTCACTAAACGACAACACCTGGTTTTACAAACGTAAATTTAACTAATTATGAAGGTTCTATCTCATGGAGTTCTTCCACTACTCCTCTTGCTCACTTTATTTAATAATGCTAATGCCCAGTGTAATTCTTGGGTGGGAAATCCCAGAGAAACGGAAGCTAAAGAGGCTCACGTACTTTATAGGCAGATGGTAAAGGGTAAAACAGCTGCCGATTTGGCTAAATTAGACGATGTATCGTTTGGTATTATCTACGAAAATTGGCAAAAAGCTTTCGATATTGCCCCAATGGCCGATGGACAAAGAGCGAATCACTACATTGATGGCGTAGAAATAATGAAGGCAAAAAAAGAGAAATCAAAAGATGATGCATCTAAATTAGCCGCTGATAAACTTATTCTTTCTCTTTATGACCAAATGGCGGTTTGTTATCCAAAGGAAATAGGCTACGCGTTAAGTAGAAAGGCTTTTGATATGTTCTATATGCCTTCCTATGGATACAGTGCCGAAACAGCGGCTGCATTCAAAAATGCTATAGAAAAAGCAGGCAACGCTGCTGAATATATTATCTTGGAGCCTATTGGTCTGGTGGTAAATTATATGTTTAAAAACAAATTGATGACACAGGCTGATGCAAGATTCTTAGTGGAGAAATCACAGGAAATTGCAGACTTTAATATTTCTAATAATGAGAAATATGGTCAATATTACGAGGCCTCGTATGCAAGAATGGAAGTGCCTTTGGCTGAAGTTGAGGGTCAAATATTTGATTGCGATTATTTTAAAGCAAAATTGGTTCCCGCTTATCAGGAAAATCCGGAAGATTTAGCTACCATTCGCTATACTTTCAATAAGTTAAAGACTCAGGGATGTGCTGATACTGACCCCATCATGTTGGAGTTAAAGACAAAGTATGAGGCTAAAGCGGCTAATATGAATGCGGCTATGCAGGAGGATTTTCTAGCTAAAAATCCTGGAATGGCCGCAAGAAAGCTTTATGAAGAAGGGAATTTCAGTCAGGCTATTGCTAAATACCAGGAAGCTATTGCCAACGAAACAGATGATAATAAAAAAGCTGATTATTACCTCGGTATTGCCTCTATTCAGTTCCGTCAGTTAAAATCTTACGGTCCGGCAAGAGAAAATGCGCGTAAAGCGGCTTCGTTGAAATCAAATTGGGGTAGGCCATATCTATTGATTGGTGATATGTATGCTTCTACCAGTAGAAATTGTGGCTCCGATGGGTACACAAGAGGCTTAGCCGTACTCGCTGCCATAGAAAAATATGCCCAGGCAAGAAATATCGATTCAGAGGTATCTGCCGAAGCTTCTAAAAAAATATCCCTTTATGGTGCTTCTGTTCCACCAAAGGATGAGGCGCACATGAGAGGTATTGCGGAAGGTGCCAGAGTTTCAACAGGTTGTTGGATAGGCGAAACAGTTACCCTTAGATATAATTAATTTCAAACCCATTTACTAGGTTTGCCGAAAGGCCTTGTTCCTCTTTCGGGACAAGGCCTTTTCTTTTAAATTTTTTCCTATGAAGTTCCTTATCTTTTTTTCTAATCTGTTTTTATTAACAGCCTTTTTAAGTTGCTCACCTAAAATGAAGGTGGTTACTACCGCGGAAAGTGCGCCCGTCTCCGATACCCTGACGAGAGTGGAAAGACCAAAAGGATTTTGTGCTACTTTTGATCAATCTGAGAATCCTCAGGAGGCATTGCGAAGTTTTGTCCTTTATAGAGATTTTTTAAAAGATACCGATTGGAATCAGGCGTATGAATATTGGGTGAAAGTTTATGAACTGGCACCAGCAGCTGATGGTAAAAGAAATACAGTTCTGGCAGATGGTATTCGTTTTTATGAACATTTTTTAGAACTAGAGAAGGATTCTCTGAAAAAGGAAGAGTGGATAAATAAAATATTTGCTTTGTATGATAGAATCGAAGAATGCTATCCAGCCGGTGGGTATGTCCCCGCCCGAAAAGGTTTCGATTTGTTTTTTACTTACAAAAACAGGGCTTCAAAAAAGGAGATTTATGACCTTTTTAAAAAAGCGTGGGATATTGATGGGGAGGAAGTCCCTGATTTTGTGCTGAATCCGCTCACTTCTCTGCTGGTCGATTTGTATTTTTCAAATGAAATACCTTTGGAAGAGGCCAGAAAATATTCGTTAGCTTTATCTAACAGGCTAAAAAAGGGTTTAGCGGAATGTGAAGGCTCTTCCTGCGTGCGATGGAAAGTTATCCAGGAATATTTGCCTCTTAGAATGGAGGTTTTCGAAACGGTAAAAGGCTTTTATGATTGTAATTATTTTATGGATAAATATTATCCGCAGTTTTTAGCCGCCACTGACGATTGTGAGGTTATCAGAGAAGTTTATAGCAGGTTAAAATTTGCGGGATGTTCCGATGTAGAGGAAAAATTTGCCGCGTTAATTCAAAAGGGAAATGAAAAATGTGCACCGGAAAAGGGACCCGCTGAACTAGCCTTTATTTGTCTCAGAGATGCTGATTACCCTTGTGCAATAGAGGGTTTCCTGAAAGCCTCAAAGGAAGTGGAGGATGTGAAAAAAAAGGGCGAACTGATACTTTTAGCTGCTAAGGTATATTATGTTCACATGAAGAATTTTTCGAAGGCAAGACAATTAGCTTTAGAGGCCGCCGCAGCAAGACCAAACTGGGGAGAGCCTTACATCCTTATCGGCAGAATGTATGCCTCAAGTGGCCCTCTTTGCGGTCCGGGCAGAGGTTGGGAAAGTCAGGTGGTCGTTTGGGTTGCAGTAGATGCCTGGGTCAAAGCCAGAAATATAGACGCTTCTTTTGCCGCTGAAGCAAACAAAATGATTAATCAATATACCCGGTTTATGCCCAATAAAGAAGATGTCTTTATTCGTGGCCTGAAAACGGGTGAAAGATTTTATGTGGGTTGCTGGATCCAGGAATCTACCGTCATCAGAACAGTTGATTAATCATGATCGTAACAAGACAATGTGATGTTTCACATGAAATGGTTTTGTTGCGCCATCGGGATGTTTCACAACGAAATGATTGCATTATGCCATTGGGGATGTTTCACATGCAATGATCGCATTATGTCATTGGGGATGTTTCACATGCAATGATCGCATTATGTCATTGGGGATGTTTCACAAAAAGCTATAGACATGTAATCCCTCCGGGATTAAGTCCGTCGTGTAATCCCGAAGGGATTACACGGTCACCCGTTTCATGAATCCTGCGGATTCACACGTCTCTAGCATTTTATTGTCAGGTCAACCTCTCCATTTAGTCATCGATCATAATAGATATCCCCTAATTTTGCGATGTTGTATCCAGACAGGAGAAGTTGTTTTCTATAAGGATGATTCTTCTGAAGAAGTGGGTTGGTATGATTCAAATGAATAAAGTGGATTTTATTTTTTTCGTTTTCGGGAAGTTCCTTCCATCTTTCAATACTTTCAATGATAAAAGGGTGGGGTATCTCGGACATATTTCTGCCGGGTAATTCCAGGGCATTATAAAAAGTGCCATCTAAAAAAGAGTAATCCGTTTCGTTAATATATTTTTCAATCGAACGATCCCATTTTTCCCACTTATCGATGTCGGGTAAATAAAAGAAAGATTTTACGTGGCCTTTAACTACAAAACCGGCTGTTTCAGAAAATTCATCCCTATGAGGTACTTTAATGGCCGTTACTTCAAACCAGTCGGCTATTTGAATGGGTACATCTGCTTCCAGAGGGATTAATTGAATATTTTTTAATTCCACCAATTGCTTCCAGGGCCCATGTTCAGATAAATATTTGTGCATACGCGAAAGCGCAAAAACGGGAATATTTTTCGTTCCCATCACTTCTCTTCCCAAATGGGTGAGTCCAGTATAATGTCCTATGTGTGCATGCGTTAGAAAAATGCCAGCCAGTTCGACCTTGTATTTCTCCGATAAATAATGCATTTGTTCAGGCATATCTGGCGTAGCATCAAACAACCAGTATTTTTTGCGAATTGGGTCAACCCAGGCGACACAACTCACATATTCCCTTTTTTTTAAATTAATCCAACTTTTTTCACAACACGATTTTTTGCAGCCTGCCTGAGGAAAACCTCCATCTTGCGCAACACCTAAAACAACTAAAAATGGTTCTTTATCCTGTCCGATGATTTGGTTGGGTAATAAAATAGTGACAATAAAATATAGTAATAATAGGATTTGGTGCCGCATTTTTCGTATTTTTCATGAATATAAATACGCAAATTGAATAAACCATGTTTATAAGGCCCCTATTTTTATTTATGATTGGTAGTTTACTCTCTCACGGATCGCTTTCAGGTCAAAAGGAATTTCCATTATATACTGGAAAAATACCTTATTCCCTGCCCGTGGAAAGTAAGGAGGAAATAGAAACCAGACCTGATGGTATCCGCTTTTTTCGAAAAACGGCTGTTCCAATCCTTACTTTGTTTCAGCCTGAAAATGCAAATGGTCAGGCAGTACTGGTTCTACCAGGCGGTGGATATTCAGGCACTGCTTTTGATCACGAAGGTATTGATGTGGCTAAATTTTTAAATAAACATGGGATTACTGCGATTATACTCAGATATCGGATTCCAAATGACAAGTATTGTACGCAAAAGCACCTGGCACCCTTAAGAGATGCATTGGAAGGAATCAGGTATATTAGGAGTAAATCGGAAGAGTGGAAATTAAATAAGAACAGGATTGGGGTTATGGGATTTTCTGCTGGTGGACATTTAGCAGCCACGACATCCACTTTATTTGATAAAAATATGGTTGATATTCCCACGGATAATATTTCCGGTCGACCCGATTTTAGTATTCTTATTTATCCAGTGATTGCCTTTACAGAACCATTCATGCACGCTGGATCCAGACGTAATTTACTAGGTGAAAAACCAGATTCAACCTTGATTAATACGTTTTCCCCAGAAAAACAAATAACGGCTAATACTCCGCCCGCTTTTCTTGTGCACGCAGCAGATGATAAAACAGTTTCTGTTCAAAATAGTATTTTGTATTACCAATCCGCCATTTCACACGGATTAAAGGCAGAAATGCATCTCTATCCGGAAGGTGGGCATGGATTTGGTCTGAAAAACAAAACAACTACGGATTATTGGCCAGATCGTCTTATTAATTGGCTGGCAAAATATTGAACTTCTCCCTAATAAGACAATATAAGTAGTGATCCAAATAATTAATGTTGATTAATCAGCAGTAATTAAAAAATAGCAAAAATGAAAAGACTTAACTTCATCATTTTAATGATGTTTTTTACAACCATATCATTCGGTCAAATTTCAAATGAAACCGATAAAACACGTATTGAAAATTTAATCATTGAATCTTTTGACGAAATATGGTCTAAATTAGATGCTAAAAACATTGATAAATACTACACTAAAGACTTCCTGCTTTTGGAAAATGGAGAAGTATGGAATAACGATTCTATTAAAAATTATTTGGATAATGCCATGCTTCGGAAACCGAATCTAAAACGAATGAATTCCATTGAGGTTATTGAAATTAAAATCGCAAACAAAATGGCATGGATTTCTTACCAAAACTATGCTACATTCTCATCGGATAATAAAATCATTAGAAAGGCTCATTGGTTAGAAAGCGCAACGGCCATTTTAACAGAAAATGGATGGAAGCTGGAAATGCTTCACTCAACCCGAATAGTAAAAAAATAAAACCTTAAAGAGTTTAATTATTTGGTTTAGCCTGTAAAAATTTGCCTTTTCCTTGTTTTTTTTGGATATTGTAGTCAATACTTTATTATTTATGAAGAAGACCCTATTTTTCCTGATTAGTTCGTGTCTTTTTGCAAATCATGCTTTGGGGCAGTTTCAACAAGGTCTGAGGATGGGGAAATATACCAGCCTTTATCAAATGATGCTTAATCCCGCAGCCGCACCTGAAGGTACGGCAATCAATTTGGTTCAAGGTGGCGTTTTTGCAAACAATAATATGTTAGGGGTTAGAAATGCTAATGCATTGCAGTTACTTCCCCGACAAAACGGGCTGGTTATAAACTATCCACGGGGTAGAGTCAAATATCCTGGCATTATTAATGGTATCCCAGACACGTTGGATGGTTTTTTTCAAGACACGTTGAAAAATCAATGGGCTTATGGCTCTTTTGTTTTGGAAGGTCCTTCCGCGGTGGTGGCCATAAATGAAAACTTTTCCGTTGGATTAGGATTCAGGGTGAAAGGAAATTTAGGTACTTTTAAGATCCCAGCGGGTATGATACCTTTTACGCATGCCGAACAAGCCTTTTTTTCTACCTATCCGATAGGCCCTTTTAACTTGAGTGGCGCCGTATATACTGAAATTCCTCTCACGCTGAATATCAAAAAAATAGTTGGTTTTAATGTCCTTTCTGTGGGCACTGCCGTGAAGTTTATTTTGCCAATGATGTCCGCTTTTGTTGACAGTAAAAGTGATCTAAATATGTCTCAGCGACCAAATAACAATTTTAATTTATCTAATGTGGATGGCGATATGGGTTTCTCCGTTTGGTCCAGAAATCCAGTAGGTGGGGGCATTAGAAAATCATTAAATGGCTTTGGAATGGGATTGGATATTGGCGCTCGTTTGACAGAGGGGGAAGGTAGGTGGTTTATTGGTACCGCCCTTAATGATATCGGGTATATTGGTTTTAATTCAAATACTACAACCTATAAAGTAACTTCAACCGGCGTTTCTTTGCACGATGGTTCCGATTATATAAATGCCATCTCAAAGGGAAATGTAATTCAGGCGGGAAACTTGTTGAGCACGGATATCCTTGGTAGTGCATTGGCGGGCGTAACGGGAAGTAATTTTAATATGTTACTGCCAACTTCGTTCAATTTTCAAGGTGGCTTCTCCGTTGGGAACGCTTTCTTTATCTCTTCTTTTGCAAATATCCCCCTCCTGAAGGCTATTAAAAATATTCAATCCATAGAAACCGTTATGGTAATGCCCTCCTGGGAATCAGGTTTTTGGGCAGTAAAAATACCGCTGACCTTATCTAATAGACAGCTGTTTTTCGGAGGCTTGGCACTTCGGGCTGGCCCATTGACCATTGGTTCAGATAATATTAAGAGTTGGGTGACAAAATCGTCCTTTACAGGGTCTGATTTTTATTTTGCTTTGCAACTTCCCCTATTTTTCGATAATAACAAACAAAGTAAAGGAAGAGGTGGAAAAAATAGTAATCTTTTCCGTTGCTATTCCTTTTAATTAAAATTTTTCACATTGGAATATATTTCACAACACATTGAAGCACTGATTTTTGCAGCTGATCAGCCAATTAGTATAGAGGATATTCAAGGTTGTTTGGAAGAGGTGTTCGGGTTGGCGCTCTCAGAAGAGGAGGTAATGAGTAGAATTGAAGAAATTTCAAATCGTTTTGTGAATGAATCCTTTGCCTTTGAACTGATTCAATCGGGAAACTGTTTTCAGTTTTTGACTAAACCTGCTTTTCATGGTACCTTAAATGTTTTTCTTAGAAATAAAACAAGGAAAAAACTTTCAAAAGCTTCCTTAGAAACGCTTTCTATCATTGCTTATAAACAACCTGTAAGTAAATTGGAATTGGAAAGAATCAGAGGCGTTAATTGTGATTATGCCGTGCAAAAGTTACTTGAAAAGGAGCTAATTCTTATTTCTGGAAGAAGTGAAGGGCCCGGAAGACCATTGTTGTATGCTACGGGTGAAAAATTCTTACATTATTTTGGCATTAACAGTTTAAAAGATCTTCCCCTACCCAAAGAATTTAAAGAACATGAATTTACAGCTGGTGAGGAATCAGATTTTTCGGAAAATTAATAAGTAATATGGAATCAACATTAGTTAATAAGGTGGTTAATAGTGGATTATTAACCATCGATTTAGAAAAATTTTATCCGGAGGGTGATTTTATTTATTTTGACATAAAGGATTATCTTTTTCAGGGGTTAATTTTAAAGGAGAAAGATTTTAGAACAGCATTAAAGGATATTGATTGGGCTGTTTATAAGGATAAAAACCTGCTTATTGTTTGTTCCGAAGATGCCATTTTACCTTTATGGTCTTTTATGTTGGTCGCTGCCTATGCCACACCTTATGCAAAGGCTATTTTTCAGGGGGATAAGGATACTTTTCTATCAGCCCATTATGATAAGGTAATTTCTCAATGGAAAAGAGAGGATTATGCGGACAAAAAAATGGTTCTGAAGGGTTGTAGCGAAAAGGCCGTTCCCGCAGCTGCTTATACGGCTGCAGTGCAGTTTTTACAGCCTATAGCATCAAGTATTTTCTTTGGCGAACCTTGCTCAACAGTGCCTATTTATAAAAAAACAAAAGATATTTAGAATATGAAAGAGAATAAATTTTTACAACATTTTAAATGGTCTCTCATGATTTTGGGAGCCTTTTCCGGTATTTTTTTTATTTTTTCCTTTGTGACCAATATCGACCTGGGAGAGCATAAAGCGGCAGAACCAGCCATGGTTATCAGGTCAATAACATTACAGGATGAATATTCCTTTGCCGGTGAGAAGTTAACTATCGAGGATTGGGATATACGGGAACGACTTGAAAGAGAGTTATACGCTAATGTTTTTCAACATTCCAGTACGATTATCGCTATTAAGCGTTCTATGCGGTATTTTCCTATGATAGAAAAAAAATTGTCAGAACATGGTTTACCATCAGATCTTAAATACATAGCTGTGGCAGAAAGTATGCTTTCCAATGCGGTCTCTCCGGCGGGTGCAAAAGGAGTATGGCAGTTTATGAAACCTGTTTCCGAGTTTTATGGGCTTGAAATTTCAGAGGAAGTGGACGAGAGGTATCATGTTGAAAAGTCTACGGAAATTGCCTGTAAATATTTGAAACATTTGCATAAAAGATTTGGAAACTGGTCGATGGCCGCAGCGGCATACAATATTGGGGAAACCAGATTTAAAAAAGAGTTAGATTTTCAACGGGCGAAGAGCTATTTTGATATGCAGCTGAATGAAGAAACCTCAAGGTATGTTTTCCGCTTGTTTGCTATAAAAGCTGTTTTAGAGGATCCCGAATATCACGGTTATCAGTTAAAAGGAGATAGTGGATATGCTCCTATTGAACCAACGAAAGTTATTACTGTGGCAAAATCTATTCCCGATTTAGGTTTGTTTGCCCAGGAAAATAATATTTCATACCGAAAACTGAAATGGCTAAATCCATGGCTTATTGGGAAACAATTGACTAATCCTTTGAAAAAAGAATATAACATTCGTTTGGCCGAATAATGTAAAACGGATTGCTTTTAAAATAATAACCTTTGGCAGTTAATTTTTAAGGATTTTAGTATTGAAGAAATCTAAATAAGCATTCGTATTTTTTATCCGAAGTAGTTCGCGATAATTATTAAGGCCTATAATAAAAAGCTCGTAAGGCGTTTCACCCAGTTTTAACTCTGCTTTGTTCTTATCGGCGGTCAGATAATAATTTAAAGCAGATCCCTGGTTATTAAAACGTCGAAGTATTAATAAAGCCTTTCTTGAAGATTCGTCTTCACCAAGAAACAGATTGGTCATATTTAACTTTTCCAAAGAGAAGTACTTCCTGTTAAAGTCAGATATTCCGACCTTAATGCTATTTAGATCTACCGATTGAGGGAATGCAAAAATGACATAATGAACCTGATCAGCTTCAATTTGAAATTGTCCGGATTCATCTACTCGTTGTCCTGGCATACTTGCTTGAGCCTCTCCTAAAAGTCTAAGTATTTCGGCAGCTCTTCTTTGTTCATCAGTGTCGGGGTATTTGGCAATAACTTCCTGAAGAGCATAAATATATTCTTCTCTACCTTTAAGGCTTCCGGTGCAGAGAGCGCCAAGTAAGGCAAATCTGCTATTTAACTTAGTAATTGTGCCACTTTTAGCAGGTGCTTGCACGATAAGGTCCAGCGCTTCTGCGAATTTTCTTTCTGTGAACATTTTATACGCAAGGTCGTAAAATTGATTTAATTCTTTTTCTCTGAGCTTTGAAGAAGCCACAAAATTAGGGTCAGAAATAGCCTGGGCGAAATAAGTGCTGCCGTATTTTTCTAATATTTTACTTTTATAGACATCGGATTCGGCTAACTCATTATTTTCGCGGTAGGTGAGGAAGAGATAATACCAGATATTTACTTCAATATTGGTCCCTGGAAATCTTTTATCGAGTTCAATAAAAGCTTTTATTGATTCGGGATAATTGGCAAGTTTTTCCCTGTAAAGAACGCCCAATTTAAACAGGGCATCTATAATTTTAAGTTCTGCCGCCTTTAGGGCGATCTCTGTTTTTGGATAATCACCCAATAATCTGTCAATATCTTCCTCGGTAAGATCGGTCACCTTCAATGATCTACCTTTCCTGCTGCTTGCCGTATCTATTTCAGCAATAGGCTGAGAAGGTGCATCAAAAGACAATTTTTGTTCCCCCTGTCGCCAGTTATCCTGCAATGTTCTTGTTCCCCAGACCCGTTCAAATTCACGAATTCCCCGTTTGAGCGTTTGATCGTCGTAGGCGAAAAAACTACTTTGGGTAGATCCGGTATTTAAGCCATTGAAAGCATTTTCTCTGGCAGTGATAGGCAAAGCGCCAATACTTCCCTGATTTTTGTTTTCAATTTCGGCCATCCGTTTTTCATCCTCCAGTTTCTTAATTTTGAGAGCTAATTGCATGCGGTCTTCCGGGGTAAGTTTGGAAATGCCAATCAGACTATCCTGAAGATTTATATTTTCTATAAGGCTTGCAATGTCCGTCAGACTTTCCCTGAGTTTAGACGTTTCGGGTTTTCTGGGATCCTCATCGGCCATGGTTTGCAAGGTAGTATCAAGATAATTTTTTGCCGAAAGAAACTCGCTATCTTCAAAATAGAGAGATCCCAAAATATAGGCTGACTCTGTTTTTTGGAGTGTATTAATGGTGTTTTTTGCTAAAGATTCCTTGAAATAGGAAATAGCTTCTACCCGTTGATTATTTTTGAGGGCTAATTGACCTTTATTGTAGTATAATTGATCTAAATAATCTATATTTTTTTCATCTTTAGCTAGTTTATCGAGATCGGCTAAGGCATCTTCGTAGGAACCTTTTCCTGCGAGCCAGGCTAATTGCGCCTTATTTATTTTAGCATTGAAAGCCATTTCGTAGTTTGAAGCCCACTTTTCAGCTTGGTCAAAGGCAGTAAAGGCCTCTGCTTCTTTTTTATCTGTTGAAAATAATTGACCAGCCAGGAAGCTAAGTCTTGCTTTTTCTTTTCGGTCATCTGACAGGCTTATGGCTTTTTCGAGGGCGATATTTGCTTCGGCGATATTATTTTTTTTAAGGTAATAGAAAGCCAAAAGCGGGTACACTTCCTCCAGCACATATTCGAAGGTAGTTTCGTCTTCGATTAATTTTTCTAAAATACGAAGTGCTGAATCGTCATTATCACGTTCTATCAGGGTTTTAGCGAGCCACAACTTTCCTTCCTGAAAGACAGGCCTGTGTTTTAAGAAATATTTTTTAGGTTCTGCTGCTTTGGCCTCTTTTTTCGCTTCCGCGGCAGCTTGTTTTCTTTTTTCAGCCTCCTCTTTTTTAGCTTTTTCAGCTTCTGACTCACCCGTTTTTTCCTTCGGCTTCGGCTTAGAAGGCAAGGCTGCTTTACCTTCCTTTTTACGTTTTGCGTTTTGGATTTTTCTTTTTTTGACCTCCTTATTGTACTTCTTTCTCTTTTTAAGGGCTTCTTTTTTAGCTTTTTCCCTTTTCTTTGCCTTTTGTTTAGGAGATAAAGTTGATTTTTTTGAGTCTGCTTTAGCTTTATCTTCCGATTGGGCTAATTTTTCCTCTGGATCGAACTCAGTAATCAAATAACGGAATGCTTTTTCAGCATTTTCATAATCCTCTTTTAAAAACCAGGCCTGACCGGCGAGTAAATAACAATCGTCCATCCAATAACTTCTGGGATGTAAAGCGACCACACGCGTTACTTTTTTTACAGCTTTGTCGAGTTCCTGTCCCGCCGATTTTCTATTTGACGCTGTCAGGTAAGGAAAAATAGGAAGTTGTTTTTGATAATTTACCGGATCTTGTGTAGAGAGGGCTAATTTATTTATCTCCAAAATTTCATTTGCATTAAAATATCCATTATACCTTGCAGTGGTATTTTCATATATCTTGCCTAAAATAGATAGGTCAGCTTTCTTTTTTCTTGTTACACAGCTTGAAAAAGTGAGTACAAAAAGAATAAGATAAATAGGAAGAGTCAGGCTTTTCAAAACTAAAATATTTTTATTACACATAAATAAGCTCAAATTTCGTTATTTATTATAAAATTGAGGGCTTAATTAACTTCTTGTTTTATTTTATTTTCGAAGTTAGAAAGAAAACTGTAACCTTTGTATTTTATTGTACGTTGAAAAATCTTCTTTTTGTTTAAATTTCATAATATGGCGACAAATATTTTTAGTAAGGAAGGCTGGGCACAATTTAGGGAAAATCTAAAAAATAAATTTCGTTTAGTTATAATGAATGAGGATACTTTTCAGGAAATTGCCTCTTTCAAACTTACTTTATTTAATTTTTATTTATTAGGTAGTAGTATTTTAGTGTTCGTCGGATTTTTAGCTCTGGTCTTTATTGCGGTGACGCCAATAAAAAGATATTTACCAGGTTATGGGCTTGGAAGTAGTAGCGAGGAGGTCTTAAGTTTAATGCGTAAGGTAGAAGAAATTGAAAATGAAATGAGTGCGCAAAGAATTTATTTGACGAACGTAAGGCGCATGTTAACAGGTGATGTTGAAACCGTCGATGATATTCCCGTTCCGGAAAAAAACTTATTGAGTAATTTAGTTAATCTGGAGGAGGAAAATATTACTTCCCCTTCAGAGGAAGACAATCAATTAAGAAAAGAGGTAGAACTGGAAAAGATTGGTAATCTGGCCAAGAGATCGCGTTATTCCGGGTTTAGCAAGTCGGAGGACCTTCCCATTGAGGGTATCTTTTTTGTGAATCCTTTGAAAGGGGAGATTAGTTCTCAGTTTGATCTTAAAAAAAATCATATCGGTGTTGATATTGTTGCGCCAAAGAATACGGCAATAAAAGCAGCATTATCAGGCTATGTTTTTCTAGCTGACTGGACATTGGAGACTGGTCATACAATAGGTATTCAACATGCCAACAACTTAATAACATTTTATAAACATAATGCCGCCCTTTTAAAAAAAGTAGGCGCTTTTGTGAAAGCTGGCGAAGCCATCGCCATTATTGGTAACACAGGCACAAAAACAGACGGACCCCATCTTCATTTTGAGTTGTGGTACAAGGGAATCGTTATGGATCCCACTGATTTTATCTCTTTCTAACCATTTAACTGAATATGCAACAATCTAATGATTCCCGACTGCAACATGCATTCAATGAAAAAGGGGAAGCCCTTAGCCCTCTTCTTCCTGAACATGTCAAAAATTTTTTAATCGATATTGATGGTACTGTCTGTGATGATATTCCTAATGAAGAGCCGGAAAGAATGATTTCCGTTATGCCTTTTCCGGATGCACTTAAAATTATTAATAAATGGTTTGAGGAAGGGCACAGTATTTATTTTTTTACCTCCAGAACGGAGGAACATCGCGCTGTCACAGAGGCTTGGTTGAATAAAAATGGATTTAAGTATCACGGTATAATATTTGGCAAACCACGGGGCGGAAACTATCATTGGATAGATAATCACATCATAAAGGCGACCAGATTCTCGGGTAAATTTTCAGACCTCGTGGTGGAAAAAAAAGATATATTACCTAGCCAATGAGATTTTTTAGCGCCTCATCCATTTTTTTGAATGTAAATTGAAATCCTGCACTGATTATTTTTTCAGAAGATACTCTGGCACTATTCGTGAGCACGGTGGACATTTCCCCCATCGCCTTAGTTAATAACGTAAAAGGGATTGACCATACCATCCGCCAGGGCAATTTGCTTTGCGCTTTCATTGCTTTGGCAAAATCATACATTCTTTCAGGATTTGGTGCCACCGCGTTGTAAATTCCTTTTACTTGTTCATTTTGAATAGCAAAAACGAAAAGTCGGACTAAATCTTCTTCATGAATCCATGAATACCATTGATTCCCAGGATTAAACGACGTTGATATGCCCATTTTCCATGGTAACAACATTTTTTGTAGGGCACCCCCCCTTGGGCTGAGCACAATACCTATTCTAAAAAGGACTAATCTGGTTTCATGATCAGCTGTTTCAAAAACAGCATTTTCCCAGGCTGTACAACTTTTTGATAGAAAATCGTCACCCGCAGCATGTTCTTCTGTCAGTATTTCATTTTCTCTATCACCGTAAAACCCAATGGCTCCGGCAGAAAGATATAAGGCTGGTCTGTGATAATTTTTAAAACAATAGGCTAGTAATTGATTACTTTTTACCCGGCTTTCAGTTATCTCCTTTTTTCTGCGTTCAGTCCATAGTTTGTCCGCAACGCCAGTACCCGCAAGATTTATTACAATATCTACCTCTTTGAATGCGTTTCCATCAGCGACACCCTTATCTACGTTCCATAGGAAAGTAGGAAAAATGGGATTTGCTGGTTTAGATCTGCTTATTAAACGAATGTTATAACCTTCGTCTTTAAGTGTTTGTGCTAAAAGTTGCCCGACAAGTCCTGTTCCACCAGCGATAAGTATTGTTTTCATTAGATAGAATTTGTCTATAATCAACGATTTTACAACCTAAAAGTTCCATATTTCAATAAAATGCGCAATAATGGTGCAATAGTCCTTTTTACCTTGTATTTTTGCCTTAATTAAATGATTGAAATGAAATTCTTTTTGTTAGCCCCCCTAGCTATTTTGACCCTCTTTTCATCGTCTTGCCGAAGAGAAGAACAGTCAAGTATGCACAAAAGATCCTCTAATGAGGTATCCATTCGACTCGAAGCTGAGCCAGACAGATTAAATCCACTGCTTAGTACCATTTCTTATTCCAGACAGGTTTTTGATCCTTTGCATTTGTATTTAATGAATTATGACCCTACTACTTTGGTATTGGTCCCACAATTGTTAAAGGAGACCCCTAAAATTGAATTAATTAAAAATGGCGTTTTCGAAGGTGGAACTAAATACAGTTTTGAAATCAGGGAAGAAGCCGTTTGGGACGATGGTAAGCCAGTTACGGCTGCTGATTATGAAGCTACATTAAAATTGATTTTTAATCCCTTCCTGCCTACCCTTGGGTATAGAACTTTTTTGGAAAATATCCAGTCATTTGATATTGATAAAATGAATCCTAAAAAATTCACTATCATATTAAACGATACGTATTTTGCGGGACTAGAATCTCTGACGAATGTGGTTCCTGTACTCCCAAAACATATTTTTGACGCAGATAATAGTTTGGATACCGTTTCATTATTAAAACTTATTAGTGACCCGTCCCCAGAAAATCAACTTAAAAATTATCCATTCATTAAGGATTTTGCAGATTATTATTTAGGTGAATTTTTTAGCAGAAATCCTGAAGGCGTTAATGGCGCAGGGCCTTATAAGTTAGTGTCCTGGCAATCGGGTCAGGAAATATTATTAGAAAAAAAGCAAGCCTGGTGGGGAGATAAACTCGCAACGGATAATGCCGCTTTCCAAGCTTTCCCCGATAAGTTGTTATTTAAGATTATTCCCGACCCTGTGTCTGCATTGGCTGCTTTAAAAAATGAGGAAATTGATGTTATGCAAAATATTGCTCCGGAAGATTTTCTGGTTTTAACGTCAGACAGTACAACAAAAGCACATTTTTCTTTCTATACCCCTTCTTCTTTAAGTAGTTATTATATTTCCTTAAATACCAGATTGCCTATTCTTTCTGACAAGAAAGTGAGAAGAGCCTTCGCTCATGCGATTGATGTAGATGAACTTATCAAAAATGTTTTTATTGGTTTCGGTACAAGATGCGCAACACCATTGCACCCAAGTTCGGCAGAATATAATGCAGACCTTAAGCCAATAACCTTTTCTATTGAGAAAGCTAAAAAGTTATTGGCAGAAGCAGGGTGGAGCGATACAGATAAGGATGGTATATTAGATAAAAAACTTGGGGGCAAAAAGACTGCCCTGCGCGTTAAATATTTAGCAAACGCCAGTAAAGCAAGTTCTATGACGCTTGCTGAACTTATAAAAAGTAATGCAAGAAAAGCAGGCATAGATGTAGTTATCGACGCTAAAGATGCCAATACACTCCTTGATAAATTGCGTAGCAGAGAATTCGAAATGATTTCCGCAGGTCGTTCTATCACACCCCAGTGGAGTCCTTCTCAAAATTGGCGGACTGATGCGGACAATCGAAGTGGTTTTGGAAATGAAAAAACAGATCAATGGATTGATGCATTGGAAAGGGAACCCAATCAATCTAAAAGATGGGTGATTTCAAAAAAGCTTCAGGCAGAAATTTATGAAGAGCAACCTGAAATCATGTTGTTTTGCCCACAGGAGCGTTTGGTTATTCATAAAAGATTTGAAGCGGTCTCCACAGCCGTATGGCCTGGTTTTCATCCCGTAGCTTTTAAACTCATTAAAGACTAAAGAGGTGATATGCTAACTTATTTATTAAAAAGAATTAGCACCCTGTTTTTGTCTTTATGGATTATATCGGTCTGCCTTTTTTTTCTTCAGAAAAATGCCTCTGTTGATTTGGTTATGCTTCAAAACAAAGCAAGATCAAACGGTTCGTTTTACGTTCATCCGCTGTCAGCAGAAAAGGTCTATAGAGCTGAAGCCGTAAGGTTAAATTTAGACAAACCTCTTTTTTATTTTTCTTTGCAGCCCGCTATGTTTCCTGACACTTTTTATAAAGTGCAGTATCCTGAAGCAATAAAAATTCAAAAAAAATTATTGTTGAAAACTGGTGACTGGGCTTTGGTCCAAACTTATTACCAGTCATTAGCTGCATTTTACGAAAAAGTTGAGCAATCTGAAAATAGCACATTATCTATTTTCTGGAAACAGCAATTACAAGAAATGGCTAATTCGTCTGACTTGTCGGCGGTAAAAACTGCATGTCAAGTTTCAGAAGAAATGAGGGAGCCTTACATCGGAGAAATAAGGAAAATAGAGGACCTGGTGAATCGCTTGTCTTACCAAACACCTTCTTTTTTTGCATGGCTTCCTTCTCCCAGATGGAATGGTCCCGACAATCAGTTTCATAGCTGGTTCAGTAAGGTCACCAAAGGAGATGTAGGCACTTCTTCCAGAGATGGCCGGCCCGTAATGGATAAATTAAAGGAAGCCATTCCCTGGACATTGTGGGTGAATGGATTGGCTATACTTCTGGCTTATATGATTGCCATGCCTTTGGGGATTTTAATGGCGATCCTTCCCAAGAGGAAGTGGTTGAACTGGATAAATAATATTTTACTTGCTCTGTATGCTCTACCAGCTTTTTGGGTGGGTAGTTTGTTATTATTTCAGGCTACTTTGCCAGAATATGGATTTTCCTTTTTCAGCATTAGTGGTTGGTCAAATCTTCAACAAAAGGGAGGATTTTTGAGTCAACCAATTCCTTTTTTACTTCAATTAAGCCTTCCCGTTTTTTGTATGGCTTACGGTCTGGCGGCTTATTTAACGAGTTATATGCAGTCAACCTTTTCCAAAGTTCTTAATGAACCCTACCTGTTGTTTGCTAAAACAAAAGGGATATCAAAGGCAAGACTTTATTTTATACACGCACTTCCTAATGCTCTTTTACCGCAAATCGTTTTTGTTGCCGGCATCATTCCTGCTTTAATTACGGGTTCCGTGGTTATTGAGGTTATATTTAATGTTCCCGGTATGGGTAGATTATTTATAGATTCAATGCTCAGCCAGGATTGGACTACGGTGTACTCTTTTGTTTTACTGGTTTCTGTTCTTACTGCGGCGGGACTCATTCTGTCAGATATACTGCTTGTTGTCACGGATCCAAGAATTCGATTAACCAGGGAAAATAAAAACGAATGAAGTTAAAAATCTTTTTTTCTCTGGTTCTTTTCCTTGCTGTTTTTGGTGATTGGATAGCCAATGAAAAACCGGTTTATTGTCAATATCAGGGAAAAGCATACTTTCCACTAATAGAAGTCCCATTTGTAAAATTGGGTTGGATAGATTGGCCGGCAGATTTTCAAAATGATAACTGGAGGAATTTACCTTATGAAAAAGTGATTAAAACACTCGTTCCGTACAGTCCTGAAACCATAGACCGGAATAATCTTGGATTAAAAAGTCCATTTGCTGCTCAAAATACAAATGGATTTTGGGAGAGGCATTGGATGGGAACAGATAGAATTGGAAGGGATGTTCTGGCTGGTTGGATCAGAGGGTTTAGACTGGCATTGAGTATTGGGCTTTTATCGATTTCTATCGCGGGCATTTTAGGTATATTTATGGGCGGCTTAGCAGGCTTTTATGGCAACGATCGGTTTTATTTACCTGTTTATAAGGCCTTTTTTTTACTATTTTGGTTGGTCGGCTTTCTTTACTGGATATATCAAGGTTTTGAGACGAATGGAAGTAGTTTAAGTATTTTAATTTGGTTAGGTATCTGGCTGCTCATTGGTGTCTTAGTGTACTATATGCCAGTTATAGGTAAAAGGATCGCTTTACCCATAGACTGGATGATAAGTTTAATTATTCAGGCCATAGATGCCATTCCGGCGCTATTCTTTTTACTCGCCTTGTTACCATTGATTGAAAGTCCAGGTTTATTTCATGTTATTATACTTATTGCGTTCATAAGATGGACGGGAATAGCTCGATTGGTAAGAGCTGAGTTTTTAAGAATCAGGGATTTAGAATATATTCAGGCGGCGCACCTTTTAGGAATTAAGAATTTTCATATTTGTTGGAAGCATATTTTGCCTAATGCCATGGGTTCTGTTTGGATAACTTTTGCCTATAGTTTTGCCGGAGCTATTTTGCTGGAGGCTTATTTAGGATATTTAGGCATTGGAATGCCTGCAGGGACCATTAGTTGGGGTAGCCAAATGCAACAAGTAAGGGAAAATCCAGCCGCTTGGTGGTTAGCGGTGTTTCCAGGATTGGCCATTTTTTTAATTCTTTTTAGCCTTCAAAAAATGGGGGAGAAATTAGAATCTAAGGTTTCTTAACGCCTTGGTTTGGGTAATATTTTATCTTGCTTTTTTTTGAAAAAAGTCTTGTTTCTGCTTGTTTTTTATGGGCATTATTCTTTCGGAATTCTGCCGTTTGATTCATGGCGGGACACCCTGATTTTCTATTGCAGCCTGTGTAAATGTTAGAAAGGATTAAAATTACAATAAAAAAAATGCGATTTTTCATGAAAATTAATTGTAAATGCTTGATATTTTGAAGAATATACTATATTTGTTTTGTAAAAATAGGAATAAATGAATCAAGTTATGCTTGATTTAATTAATTATTATGCTTACATTTACTTACTTATTTTTTTTAAAAGGGAAAATTAAACTTAAAAACTATTTTAAATGAACAAGGGAGATCTTATTAACAAAATTGCATCAAGTGCAAAAATCACAAAGGTACAAGCTACGGATGCGTTAAATGCTGTAGTAGAAGGAATTGGACAAGAGCTTAAAGGTGGTGGTAAAGTAACACTTATTGGCTTTGGTACTTTTTCTGTTTCACACAGAGAAGCAAGAAGTGGTCGTAACCCAAGAACGGGTGCAACTTTAACTATTGAAAGTAAAAATTCAGTGAAGTTTAAAGCGGGTAAAGAATTATCGGATTCTGTAAATTAAGCAGAAGGATAAACCTTGAACTACAAGAAAAAAAGGGCAATCTTGATCAATAGATTGCCCTTTTGATTTTTGCTTCCCGTTATTAAATTAAATAATACAGCGTCATGAAATTTGGTACTAAAGCGATTCATGCAGGCGTTGAGCCGGACCCAGCGACAGGGGCGGTAATGACCCCCATTTATCAAACATCAACGTATGCACAATCCTCTCCAGGTGTGCATAAAGGATATGAATATGCCAGAACAGGGAATCCTACCCGTACCGTTTTGGAAAATAATCTGGCCGCATTGGAAAATGGTAAATTCGGTATCTGTTTTAGTAGTGGCCTTGCCGCAATGGATGCAGTAATCAGACTTTTACATCCAGGCGATGAAGTGCTGGCTTGTGATGATTTATATGGAGGTTCATACAGATTGTTAACGAAGGTTCATGGTGGTTTTGGCATTAAAAGTAGGTTCGTAGGTATGAATAATCTAACTGCTTTTGAGTCTGCTATCAGACCCGAAACTAAGTTAATATGGATTGAAACGCCAACGAATCCAATGTTGAATATCGTAGATATTTTAGCCATTTGTAATATAGCAAAGAAAAAAGGAATATTAACCTGTGTTGATAATACTTTCGCTTCTCCCTACCTGCAAAATCCGCTCGATCTGGGCGCAGATATTGTGCTTCATTCCGCTACTAAATACATAGGTGGACATTCCGATGCAGTTCACGGTGCCGTAGTAACCAATAGTGAGTTAATTGCTCAAAAATTGAAGTTTATTCAAAATGCTGTTGGTGCCGTTCCCGGTCCTCAAGATTGTTTTTTGATTCTACGCGGCATTAAAACATTACACATACGCGTGGAAAGGGCCTGCCAAAATGCAGCTAAAATCGCTGATTTTCTTAGGTCTCATTCAAAAATCAAACAAGTATTTTATCCCGGTTTCATAGATCATCCAGGTCATGATATCGCCGCTTCCCAAATGAGGCATTTCGGTGGTATGGTTTCATTTAATTTGTTTACCGATACCCTGGATTATGCTGAAAAATTATTAGCTAATACCAAATTGTTTACTTTGGCTGAATCATTAGGAGGCGTTGAGTCTTTAATTGGGCACCCGGCAACAATGACGCATGCGTCTATTCCAAAAGAGGACAGACTTAAAGTTGGTTTGACAGACTCTTTAATTCGACTTAGTGTGGGTATTGAAGACGTCAGTGACTTAATCGATGACTTAAATGAGGCTATTGACCATTTACCCTGATTTTTTCTGACCTTACTTTTTCTCTATTCCCTTAACCAAATATATACGCCTTTACGCCTGATTTTTTAACCAATCAGTTTGCGTATTATGGAAGATTATATGTTGTTTGCCGTAGGGTTAACAAAAATTCACCATGTTGGTCCAGTGCTGGGTCGACAACTTATTCATTATTGTGGAACACCCGAGGAGGTTTTTAATACTTCCGCCAGGCAACTGTTGAAGATTCCAGGCGTAGGGAATAATATTGTCAATGAAATTCGCGCCCGAAAAGTACTCGAAATCGCGGAACAGGAATTAAAGGTTTGTGAAGAAAAAAAAATAAAAGTACACTATTTTAAGTCACCCGATTACCCTTCCCGATTATCTGTTTTACCAGATAGTCCCATAGTTTTATATCAGGACGGGCATCTCGACTGGGAAGATAGGTTTATCTTGTCGGTAGTCGGTACCAGAAAACCCTCTCCTCACGGCATTGAAGCGTTGGGAAAAATTTTAGATGGGTTAAAACCGTTTAACCCCATTATTGTTAGCGGTCTGGCATTTGGCATTGATGCGGCCGCTCATCTGTTTTGCCTTAAAAATGGTCTGCGCACCGTAGGCGTTATCGCCCATGGTCTCGGAAGCATTTATCCCGCAGATCACCGTGAACTGGCAGATAAAATATCAAAGCAAGGTGCCATTCTTTCCGAATATCCATGGTCAGTTAGGGCTGAAAAGGAGTTCTTCCCAATGAGAAATAGAATTATCGCAGGATTAAGTGACGGCGTGTTAGTGGTTGAAACGGCTGAAAGAGGTGGTTCCATGATAACTGCCCAACTAGCCAATGATTACCATAAGGAGGTCATGGCTTTACCTGGCAGAATATCAGATAAATGGTCATCAGGTTGTTTGAAAATGATTAAAAATCAAGAGGCTTCTCTTGTTTCAGCTTCTCAAGACATCGTTCGGATTCTTCAATGGGAAGAGTCACAGGAAAAACAAATGATTATTCCTTTTTTGGAACCGCAAGAAATTTTTTTATTAGATTTATACGCTGATGCCCATCCTATTTCTTTGGAATATCTTTTTATTCATGCTCAGCTTTCTATTGGATCATTAACACAACTTTTGCTTAACATGGAATTCAAAGGCTTGATTAAGGAATTACCAGGAAAAAGGTATCTAAAATTAATATAATGATGATGAAGTTTTTAAATATCGGGTTTGTTTGTTTGGGATTATTCCTGATACCTTTTATTGGATTAACGCAAGATTTGATAAAACAGTCAAAACCTGTAAATATCATTTTAATGATAGCTGACGGGGTTGGGATAAACCAGATGTCAGGTAGTTTGTACCAGTACAACCATAACCTGTTAGTTGAAAAAATGCCGTTTATCGGGCTTCAGAAAACGAACTCTTTTAATAGTTTAAATTCCGATCCGGCCGCCGCCGCTACGGCCATTGCCTGCGGTGTGAAATCTTTTGACGGGGCCTTAGGGGTTAATATGGATTCAATGTCCATTCCGTCGATGGTGAAAATAGGGGCTGATAATAATATGAAAACGGGGATAATTAGCACGGCAAGCATGACCCACCTGACATCTGCTGCTTTTTGGGCGCATTCACCTGCTTATAATAATGAGGAATTCATTGCTTCCCAGTTGGCCAGGTCGCCTTTAGATCTTATTATTGGTGGTGGGAAGAAATTTTTCACAGACAGACAGGATAAAAAAAATCTACTGGAAGACCTTCAGCATCAGGGTTATCAGACTTTGACCATTATTCCCGACGCAAAATCCTTTCCCACAGCAGATTTTTCAAAAAAATATGCAGCGTTTACAGCCTTTGATTGGCCTCTTACGGTAATGGAAGGTCGAAAATATTTATCGTCCGCTGTTTCTTTTGCTATGGATTTTCTAAATACAAAAGATAAGAAAAATGATGGATTTTTTTTATTAGTGAATAGTGCTCAGATTGCCTTGGGCGCAAAGCTCAATAACCCCGATTATATGCTGTCAGAGTATAACGATTTTGATGAAGCGCTGGCGAAAGTCCTGGACTTTGCTGAAAGGGATAAGGAAACATTGGTTATCGTTACGTCGGCCTATGAAACAGGAGGATACTCGGTAAACCCAGGTTCAAAGCGAGAGAAATTACAACATGAATTCACTGGAAAAACAACAACAGGAACTTTGGTCCCTGTTTTTTCTCAAGGTCCTGGCGCCATTAAATTTACTGGATTCTTTGAAAATATTGACTTTTTACCCAGATTAAAGGCTTTATTTGGTTGGAATTAAATGTCTTTCCGCATGATAGGAAGAACGAACCAACGGGCCACTTTCCACATAATCAAATCCACGGCGTAAACCTTCCTCTTTATAGAAAGCAAAGGTATCGGGGTGAATAAATTCAGCGACGTCAAGGTGCATTTTAGTAGGTTGTAAATATTGTCCTATGGTAAGAACATCACAACCATGAGCTACCAAATCATCCATGGTTTTTAAAACTTCTTCTTTTGTTTCACCCAGACCGACCATTATTCCCGATTTGGTTCTTTTTCCAAAAGCTTTGGTTCGTTTAGTCTGTTCTAAACTCCGGTCATACTTAGCCTGCGGTCTCACTAATCGGTAGAGTCTTTGTACGGTTTCCATATTATGAGAAACTATTTCCTGACCGGCACTAATCATTCTTTCTAAAGCCTCCCAATTTCCTTTCACATCAGGAATGAGGCTTTCAATGGTAGTATTTGGGCTTAATAATTTAATCTGGTGAATGGTTTGGTACCAAACTTCTGCCCCTCTATCTGCTAATTCATCTCTGTTAACAGAAGTTATCACGGCATGTTTTACCTGCATTAACATCACAGCTTCTGCCACTCTTCCGGGCTCTTCTATGTCATATTCTGTTGGTCTTCCCGTTTTTACAGCACAAAAAGAGCAAGACCTGGTGCATATATTACCTAAAATCATAAAAGTGGCAGTACCAGCTCCCCAACATTCACCCATATTGGGGCAACTTCCTGACTGGCATATTGTATGTAATTTATAGGTATCAACTAATTCCCGAACCTTCTTAAACTCGGGACCGATAGGAAGTTTAACTCGAAGCCAATCGGGCTTTTTTGAAGGTCTTTCTTTAGCACCTGCAATGGGTAATTCAACCATGAATCTGTATTATCTTTTAATGACTATTTCCTTTTTCCAAGGCGCAAATTTACAAAAAGATTGAGGAAAATATTTTGGTTATTGTTAATCCCTAATATTTCATTATCGGCCAGAATGGGTACGTCCCTGATAAATGCGTCTGCCATGAGTCCAATTTCCGCTGAACGAATAAATTCACCATAAGCTCCCCAATCGAAATGTAAACTTCCCTTTATGTTTATACCAGGTACTATACCGAGTTCATCCAGCCCTTTTGTTAGCTTTTCTGCACCAAAAATATCATCCCAATTTAAAAAACGAGAGGCATTTTCAACTGAATACCTTTCACTTCGAATGCTGGTGAAATTACCAGGAGTGTCAGAAGTATGCCTTAAAACAAGATAATAAGGTTTTAAAAGACCTAATGTTGGGCCTCCTTCATAACTTACACCTATAGCTAATCCCTTTCTTTTTCCCTTTTCAGATAAAAATCTCTTCTCTCCAACGCCTACTCTCAGGGGGTAAAAGTTGTTTTGTTTGCCAAAGATAAAGCCGCGAAATGTACCTCTCGGACCTGACAAAGAGATGTTTTTTTGCTGCCTTGATTCAATGGGGTCTTTTAATTCACCGAATTCTGCAAAGTAATATTGCGATAGGTTATACTTTTTTATTTTTCCCAGCTGATAGCCAAAACTGAATCCATTGGTATAAATCCGCGCGTTAACCCCACTCTCTTTTTGAAATAATATCCCTTTATCCTGATTGTAATTATTTCTTCCCAATGATAAGGTCTGTTGTGCTGCAAGGCTCACACATATTACCATGCCTGTTAAGGTCAAATACATTGACCTGAAATCAGGACGGGCATTTATTATTTTATCGTTGGACATATTTCTGCTTCATTTTATGTAATACAATTTTTAACTCGCTTAGGTTCATGCAGCTTCAGATGCTTTTTTAATAATGATAAATATACCAAAAAAATGTTAATTTACCTTCCTTAAATCAGACCTAAACATGTTGGACGTTTTAATATACAGCGAACATTCATCAAATAGATTCCAATATGTACTGGATTGGATTTTTAAGGGAGTTTCTTCTTTTCAAATCACTCATGATGTTGATCTCGTCATTAAATATAACGGCCCTATTATTGTTTACAGTAATAAGGATATTCGCAAGGATGCTTTGCAAATACCTGATAGTGGGTATTTGTGGCGTCGAAAGAGCGAGTCCGTATTACCTGATTTGGCATTGGTTACTTTTCCATTAAATAATCTCGATGTAGATATTTTTTCTTTTATTTTTTATTCACTGGCCAGATGCGAGGAGTATGATAAAAGTGATCTTGATGCATGGGGTCGATTTAAATCGGAAAATAGTATTGCATTTAAGAATAATTATTTACAAATACCCTTTGTTGACCTGGTAAAGGTTCGGTTATTTGACTTTTTAAAGGAAAAATGGCCTTCTTTTATGGTTCCTTTGCCCATTTACAAAAGACAAATTTCTTATGATATCGATGTCGCCTGGGCTTATCTTTATCGCTCTCTTCCAAGGCATTTTTACGGTATTTGTCGGGATGTATTGCGTCGTGATTTCTCTTCAATTTACCATAGATGGCAGGTCCTGACGGGTAATGAAGTAGATCCGTATTTTACTTTTAGCCGCTTGTTAACCACCCATGCTGCTTTAGGAGATCAGCCCATATTTTTTTGGCTAATGGGCAATAAATCTAAAATAGATCGTGCTGTTGGTCTAAAATCAAAAGCATTTAAACAATTAATCCGTGATATATCAAGTAAATACAACATCGGGTTACATCCGTCAATGAAAAGTGGATTAGCTTTTGAATGGCTGCAAAAGGAATATAACTTTTTGTGCTCTTTGGCTGAAAGAAAAATCATACATTCGAGACAACATTATCTTTTGTTAAGTATGCCAGATACTTACCGAAATCTTGTTAAAATAGGGGTTGAAAATGATTATTCCATGGGTTATGCCAGTCAATGTGGCTTTCGGGCGGGTACTTGTTTTCCATTTCTCTGGTTTGATGAACAGGGAGATGTATGTACCAATTTGACTATTCATCCTTTTCAGGCCATGGATGTGACCTTTTGGGTCTATGGAAAAAATACTTCAGAAGGTATTTTAGCTACCCTAAATAACATAGAAAATCAATGTAAATCTGTGGGTGGTACCTTCACTTTTATCGCGCATAATAGTTCGTTTTCAGGTCCAGGAACCTGGAAGGAGTGGGAAGAAATTTATTTCACCTTTCTAAAAAATACAAATAGATGATCACTATAATTCATGATACCCCTTCTATCGCGGGTAATTATTTAGCTGAGTTACGCGATGTTACCGTGCAACAGAATAAGGTGCTTTTTCGCAGAAATATTCAAAGACTGGGTGTTTTTATGGCCCACGAATTAAGTAAGCATTTATCTTTTGAAATAAAAAAAATTCAAACTCCTTTAGGCATTGCCGATTGTACGATGGTGAATACACCCATCGTTTTAGGAACCATTTTGAGAGCGGGATTACCTATGCACCAGGGATTTTTAGACGTATTTGATGATGCTGAAAATGCCTTTTTAACGGCGTATAGAAAACATCACGGAAGTGGAAAATTTGAAATTGAAATGGAATACGTTTCCTGCCCCGATCTTACCGATAAATGCCTTGTTTTAATAGATCCTATGCTCGCAACGGGAGCGTCTATCATAAAGGCGGTAGAACATTTAGCTAAATACGGGCAACCCTCATCGATTCATATTGTGTCAGCTATTGCCTCAAAGGAAGGACTGAATCAAGTACATAAGAAATTGCCACAGGCCCATATTTGGATTGGTGATGTGGATGAAGAGTTAACGGCAACATCATATATCGTTCCGGGTTTAGGAGACGCAGGTGATTTAAGTTTTGGTGAAAAATGTCAGGACTAATCTCAATATATTTATAAACCAGGCATTTATTTTTGTTTATTTACTATGTTTTGTTTCTTACATTTTTGTCGATTCTCTTATAAAGATTGTAGATTTCAGTACAACATTAGGAAGCGTAGTAATAGGTTGGATTTTACCTTTGTTCTTAATACTTTGAAATAAAAGTAGGGCAGCCTCTTTTCCAATGGAAAATGCAGGTTGCGTAAGGGTCGATAATGCAGGGTTTAATAAAGCGGCAGTGGGCAAATTTGAAAAACTAATGATTTTTAATTGTTTGGGTATCTTGATATTTATTTCTTTGCAAATATGATAGGTTTGAATGGCTAATTTTTCTACAGATGAAAATATGCCCAATGATACCGGTAAGGGTTGTAAGAAATCTCTTATAATCTGAAAACTTAAGGTTTCATCCGTTCCTGCTTCAATAATATGAACGTGAGAAGGCTCGATTTGATATTGCTTTAGCGCGGCCAAAAATCCGTCTTTCCTATGATTAATAGCTGACATTTGGTTAGAAAGAGAAAGAAAGGCAAAATGTTTGCACTGACTTTTTATTAAATGTTCCGTGGCCTGGAAACCAGCCTGATAGTCGTCAGTGGTTACCCTTGGCGCGTCAACATCAAAATTAGCTCTGTCAAAAAATACAAAGGGAATACCTTTTTGTACCAATTCGTGATAATGCGCATTATTATTTGAAGTGCCTGAAGATGATATTAGGATGCCATCTACCCGGCCATTTAGCAAATGCCTGATAACCTGTTCCTCTTTTTCTGGTATTTCATGAGTTATATATATAAGGACATGGTATTTTAATTCCTCAGCAATAGATTCAATACCATTGATAACCAGGGAAAAAAAGTTATGCGCAATTTCGGGGATCACCACCGCAATCGTTTTACTGGAATTTCTCCTTAAGCTACTGGCAAATGGATTGGGTTGATAATTGAGTTGTTTTGCCAATGCTAATACTTTCTCCTTCGTTTCAGCTTTTATCTCATAGCTGTCGTGAAGTGCTTTTGAAACGGTAGAAACGGACAGATTTAGTTCCTTTGCCAATTTTTTAATATTCATATTTTCCATCTCCTTTTCATTTTATAATGTTAAGGTACTTCTATTTAGTTAATTCTGGGGGAAGAGTACGAAAACGATTTCGTAATTAAATATGGAGGTTTCTAATATTGCCTTACTTCCTATTAGTGAAAAGTAGGGGGAATAAACTTGAGTAGCCGTAAATATTTATTAATTAAAAATCTGTCAGTATTGGTTTCACTATCAGGACAATAACCCTTATCTTGGTTTTGATTGATTATTTTGATAAAAAATTGTAAAGTATATGCGCACGTTTAAATGGTTCGTTTTTTTTATCAGTTGCTCTTTTGTAAGTGATTCTTTTGCCCAGCGGTATAAAGATGTCATCTACGAACGTATTGATACCCTTTCTGATGTTCCGTTCCATCGTTCTGTGGGACTCTCAGGTCAAATGCAGCAGCATTTGCTCGATGTTTATCTGCCGCCGCAACAAGATACCTCCTTGAAAAGACCGCTAATGATTTTTATTCATGGGGGTGGATTCAGGAATAATACAAAAGTAGGGGCGTTCAATGGATTGGTTTGTACAGGCTTAGCTCAAAGAGGTTATGTCGCTGCCTCTATCGATTATAGACTCGGTATTGACTCTTCTAATAGTGATGAGGCATACTTTGAAGCTTTTGTCAGAGCTGTTCAGGATGCAAAAGCGGCGGTGAGATATTTAAAAGAAAATGCATTAGCCTTTAGAATTGATACCGCTCAGGTTTTTATCATGGGAAGTTCGGCGGGGGCTATGACGGCATTGGGTGTAGCTTATTTAGACCAATATGAAGTGCCCGTTTCCGTTTCTTCTAAATGGGGCTTATTGGATCCCGTAAAATCAAGTATTTCGACTAATGTTCATGGCGTTGTAAATTGTTGGGGTGCATTGACCAATCTTTCCTTTATAAAGGAAGGGGATGTTCCCGTTTTTTCAGTTCATGGAGAAATGGACAAGACCGTACCTTTTGATTCTTCCTATTCGTGGCATGGTTTCAAATACGGAAGCCTTCCCATTTTTGAAAGGGCACTTAAACTAGGTTTGCCAACAGGTTATTTACCGTTTCCTAATACCGGACATACTTTGGACAGTAAAAAGGAAAAGCAAGGCGCTGCCCTAAATGAAATAGTTCACTGGTTATTTACTCAGTTGAAAAATAATAAATCGACGAGTAATGCAGGAATAAAAAGATTTGAAAAGGAAATCCTTGTTTTTGATAGTCTGAACAATGCTATAAACTATCCGGAAAATTCAGTGCTCGTAACAGGGAGCAGTTTTGTAAGGCTTTGGAAAAATGTGCCTGCTGATTTAGCTCCCTTATCGGTTATTCATAGGGGATATGGTGGAAGTAATATCCCAGAAATGGCCTATTATATCGAGCGTATTGCCTTTCCACATAACCTGAAAGCAATAGTCTTATATACAGGAAGTAATGATTTGACTGTTTCAAATAATGATAAATCTCCAATTCAGATCCTTGAAACTTATAAGCAAATTATCCACACGCTGCGTAAAAAATTTCCAGCAATCCCCATTATTTGGATTGAAATTTCGCCTTCTCCAAGAAGATGGAAAGTTTGGGATAAAATTGAGGAAACAAATATGCTCATTCGAGAATATTCAGCCTCTCAACCATTTTTGCACACCGTGTCAGTGAAAAATGCATTCCTTGATGAATCAAATCAGCCTATTGGCAAATATTTCGGTAAAGATAACCTTCATTATAATGAGGAAGGATATGTGATTTGGGGAAATACGCTGACTCCACAAATTCATAAAATATTGGATGTCAAATAGTTTAATTAAAATAAAAAGCCCGGTTAATCTGCATTAGCCGGGCTTTTTATATGTTAATATGTCCTGTTTATTTGATGGAAATATTTGTAGGACTTAAGGTTCTTCTTAAAGAAACCAAATTATTTGCCGTAATAGCCTCCACTTGCAAACTAAAGGATTTTCCCTTTTCGTTTGGCACCGTGTAAGGAACGGTGATAACATGCACTCTCTCCGCTGCTGAGAAATTAGCAACAAATGGAACACTTCTTACGAAATTATAAGTGCCGGATGTACCAATTCTTTGGTAAAACTTAAACTCTTTTATGTCCGTATTTAAGGCATGTGCCTTGATGGTAAGATTTACAGTGCTATTTGCATCGGCAGTGGAAACCGGAGAGGTCAGCGCAGATACCTGGGCGACATCTCCCACAATTTCGAATAAATCACTTGTAGGATTATATTCCTTATGACAGGCAGATAGAAGTATAACCAGAAGTAATAGAATATTATTAAGAATTCTCATCGTTCAATACTGTTTAATAATTAATTAAAAATCCACATCTTAACGTCAAGGTCGCGAAAGTTTTGTGTTGCATTCGCTGAATTCCTGGAAGTTTCTGAGGTGGGATAAGCTGCTCTCTGAATCCACTTGCCTTTTAAATCTGGATTGTGGTTTGCTGGCAATGATAAACCTGGAAGTATGGTATTGCTATAATCATAGCGACGTAAATCTGTCCATGCCTCAGGATTAAGAAAAAGGGCCTTGTATTTCTCGGAAATGATTTGAGAAATGGTTAGGTTCTCCGCTCCAACGGCAATTTTAGGGTTAGATGTAAATGCTGTAATATTTGCAGCCGATACACCAATTTTAGTCATATTGGCTCTAATGCCGTCTAAATAAGCATTGTAAGCGTCGGGATTGCCTTTGCCACCGTTCTGTAAAAGTCTTACCTCCGCTTCAATAAACTTAGCTTCTGCATTGGTAACCATTTGAAGGGGAGCCAATAGACTGAAATTCCAACCAAAAAAATTGGTTCTGTCATTGTAAACGGTGGTCGCTCCAGCACCTGTTCCAGGATTTGTTCCTTTAAATAAAGGATCAGCCGCTACATTTTTAAAGGCAAGAAGAGAAACCCTAGGGTCAACTACTTCCTGTACCGTTCCATTCATAAGATTCATAAACTGTCCGCCAAAAGTTGTAGAAAAGTTTCCTGTATTATTTGCTAAGGCAATAGAATGCCATGGATTGAAATTTCTGTCAGTGTAAACCAGTTGGAAGTCTTCGGTATTTAGTTTAATTCCTTTGCTTAAAGCGTCTAAAATGGCAGGATAAGCAGCCGCAGCACCTGTTTTCTTTGCAGTATGAAGCAGGTATCTTGCTTTTAGCGTTTGAGCAGTTTTCAACCAATTTCCGATATTTCCTCTGTAAACAATATCGTCTGTACCTGGTTTGAATAAAGATTCAGTAGCACTTAATTCAGTAATTGCTTCATTAAGAAGACGTTGAATGTCCTTGTACACCTCTTCCTGCGTGTCGTATTTTGGTGCAAAATCTGTCAATTGGTTATCAGAACTTTTATATGGAATATTTTCCCAAATGGTCGTTGCTAAACCAAGATTATAAGCAATAACTACTTTAGCCAATCCACTATAGTGTGGAGAGTTGTTGCTATTTGCCTTCTTAATCATTGCATTCGCATTGGGTATAATATTTAAATATAAATTAACCCAAACACCATCAAAAGTACTTCTTAGGTGTGAATCAGTACCCGAAGCAACCAAACTACCTATATGCTGAATATAAGAGCTGCTTATAGACGCAGCACTTTGCGTTGAATTGGCCGAGAAAAACAAAATGGTAGGCGTCAAAGTATTCAAACTTGCGTCATTTGTTTTATTGGGATCAATATTAGTGTCACCACCAATGTAGCTCTCACAGTTAGTTACCGTCAATATAAGTGCTAACCAAATTATTTTTTGCAAAAATTTATTTTTCATTATCATCAATTTCTGTTTTCAAAATGGGTTTATTAAAATCCAATGTTAAGGTTGAAATTTATATTTCGCGTATTAGGCGTATTTCTGCCTGTAAACCCTACGAGGTTAGAACCAGAACCAAAAGCAAGCGCCTCAGGGTCATATCCTCTGAAAGGAGTAGATAAAAAGACATTACTTGCAGAAATACCCAAACGAGCTGATGAAATGGCTTTTCCAAACAAAGATTTTGGTAAACTGTAAGAAAGATTAATATTTCTAATTCTAAACCATGAAGCGTCCTGGAGATTGAAGGAATGATGGCCATTAATACCAAAAGCACGGTAAGTATTTTCATCGACAATCACAGGTATGGTATTCGCTTTACCGTCTGCAGTAACACCATTCCAAACCGTCATCACATTTCTGTCTTCAGTAAATAAGGTAGTACCATTTCTAAGTGCATTCATTTCCATAAGATCTACCATATCTCCACCTTGTCTTACTTCAAGTAATACATTTAAAGTCAGACCTTTGTAAGAAAAAGTATTGTTTAAACCACCAAACCAATCCGGAAGAGCATTTCCAAGTTTGATATACTTACTTTGGTCTAATGTAGGTAAACCATTGGTACCTATCAAAACTTCCCCTTTTTCATTTCTTCGCCAATCGTAAGCATACATGTCACCCATGGAACCTCCTTCTACGATTCTTAAAGCAGATCTTCCCTGGTCATAAAAGGTAATTTCCTTTAGATTTTCTGGCATAGATACAACAGTGTTGCGTATTCTTGTCCAGTTAATGTCAATATCCCAGCGGAATTTTCCTTTTAACGGGCTAAAACCTAGAAGAACCTCAACACCTTTATTTACAATTAAACCTGCATTGGTAGTATATCTGGAAAAACCTGTAACGTTGCTGATGGGCACATCGATAATTTGATTTTTACTGTTTCTTACAAAATAATTCGCTTCTAATGAGATCAGATTATTTAGGAAATTAGCCTCAATACCTACTTCTGATTCAGTGGTAAGTTCTGGCAATAAATTGAAATTACCTATATCAAGGTCCCTTCTAAAGCCACCCGTTGTGCCAAAAGGAAAGCCAGGTACTGGAGCAAAATAAGTGCCAATCTGATAGGGAGAGGCATCTTTACCTACCTGAGCAACAGACCCTCTAAGTTTCATGAAACTAAAGAAAGCATTGTCTTTTAATAAGGTATTACTTACGATGTAAGAAAGACTCGCCGATGGGTAGAAGAAAGATCTGTTATCGGCAGGTAAGGTAGATGACCAGTCATTTCTACCTGTGAAGTTGAGATATAAATAATCTTTATAGTCAATTCTCGCGTCAGCAAATACCCCAACAATTCTTCTTAAAGAATTAGATTTACGGATAAAAGCGTTAGACGTATTTAAAATATTGTAAAAACCTGGGGCTATGAAGCCTTCACCACGAGCACCTAAGTTTTCACCCTGAATATCAGTGATAGTATTACCAACAGTAACATTAATGCCTAAATCTTCGTTGAGTTTGTGATTTGCTGTTACTATAAAGTTAGAGTTAAGTTCCATTGAATTAATGGTCTCCTCAGTAATAAATCCACGAACCTGCGTGCCTAAATCTAAATCCGGCGGTACAATCCTTGAACGTCTGTCATTATAATAATCCGCTGTAATTTGATAGCGTGCTGATAACCATGAATTAAATTTATAATTCAGATTCATATCTCCGTAAACTCTGTTGACATCGGTATTTAGAGGACTGCTTTCAGCCATATATCTCGGATTATCAATGGTTCCCGCCGTGATATTCTTTTGTGTGCCATCTGCTTTAAGGTAATCATTTACATCAAAAGAAGGCGACCAGTAGGAGAGAGAACTATAGATTGATTTATCACCAGACGCTGGATTAACGCCTTTTGAGTTAGCATAATTTATCTGTCCGCCAACACTTAATTTATCAGACATTTGATGAGTAGCCGATAATTTAGCAGTAACCCTCTGGAAACTAGTATTATAAGTTATACCCTCATTGTTAAAGAAAGAGGCGGAGGTTAAGAAACTGGTTTTATCAGAACCACCTGAAAAACTAAGGGAATGATTTGCAGTAGTTCCCTGTCTGAAAAAATCTCTGAAATGCTGATAAAAAGGGTCGCCAGGTAGCGAAGGAGGCCCATATTGCTGGAAAACTGGAATAGACCCTGTTCTGGCTAATCCATTGATTCCGTGCGAATAAACCTCTTGAAGTAAAGGTACTTTATCTACTTCCTGTACACCATAACTGGTGGAATAATTGATAGCCGTTTTTCCAGCCTTTCCTTTTTTTGTGGTAATGATTACCGCACCGTTGGACGCTCTTTGACCATATAACGCAGTAGCCGCCGCACCTTTTAATATGTTGATACTTTCAATGTCATCATTGTTTATATCAGCCGCACGGTTCGTGTTCATGAATTGCTCATTGTTATTAACCGCGTTTGTTCCAACAGATGGAAGTACATTTCCTGCATTGGTAGCATTGCTAATAATGATGCCGTCAACTACAAATAAAGGCTGATTATCATTACTTCCACTTATGGAGTTGATACCTCTAATGTTGATATTTGCACCAGCACCTGGAGAACCGCCGGCACTATTAATAGTAACACCCGCTACTTTTCCTTGCAGTGCATTCACAACGTTAGGTTGGCTGGACTGCATAAGTACCTCTGCCGTTACTTTCTGTGATCCATAGCCGAGTACCTTTTTCTCTTTAGCTATACCGAAAGAGGTAACGACCACCTCATCAAGGGTCCTTCCTGCATCCAGGCTGACATTGATGATTAATTGACCGTTGATTGCGGCCTCTAATTTTTCGAATCCCACATAACTAAATTCCAAAGTACCATTCGCAGGTGCATTGGCTAAGGTATAATTACCCTCTAAATCTGTGGTGGTTCCAATGGAAGTTCCCTTGATGATAACGTTAACGCCTATTAAGGGCTCGTCATCCATACTTGATACTACCTTCCCTGAAACATTGATGTTTTGCCCTGATAGTTGTGTCACTAAGGCAAAAGCTAAAATGAATGGTAAAATAAACTTCATACTGAATAAATGTTTGATTAGTTAAAATCGTTGAAATGTAATAAGTTGAATGCCTTGGTAAAACAAATCACTTACGTAATTAAAAGTAATACTTTCGATTTAATTATTACCAAAGTCAATGAATATTCATACTGTTTTTTAGTTTTTCCATGGTTTTTATGGCAAAATCTACTTCTTTGCGATGAGCCCGAAAAACTAAAATGGCCATTCTAATCCATAAAACGCCTAGAATAGTGGTTGAAGATACAAAAATATGACCATCTGCATGTATCAAAGCCAATAGTTTGGTGTTGGCTTCATTGGCATCACCCTCCCTTGGAACGTACCTGAAAAGCGAGATACTTAATGCGGGAAATGGGCCAACTTCAAAGCCAGCGTTTTGAATTTCACGATAAAAATAATGGCTTAAATCAATTTTTTCCGCTAAAACTTGTCGAAAAGGAGAAATTCCCAGCATGGACAGGGAAAACCAAAGTCGCATTCCCCGGAAATGCCTGGTTAATTCCGGGGAGTAATCCGCAGGTGATCGTTCATCCTGCCCTTCCATATCATCTTGTAAATACGCCGCAGTGTAATAGTTTGACTTAAAAAGGTGTTCTGCATTCCGAACTAAAATCACGCCTGAACCATAAGGCATAAACAGGCTTTTATGTGGATCCATAACAATGGAATCTGCTTTTTCAATCCCTTTAAATTTACTTCTTAAGGCTTCAACTAAGAGGAAAAATCCACCGTAGGCTGCATCCACATGAAACCATATTCGATGATTAGATGCTATGTCTGCCAGTTTGTCCAATGGATCAATTGCCCCCGTATTTGTCGTTCCGGCAGAGCCAATAAGAAGAAAAGGTATCAAGCCAAGACGCAAGTCCTCCTTTATAATGGCCTCCAAAGCCTCTGGTTGCATACTGAAATTTTCATCCATCGGAACATAACGGATAACTGATTCCCCCATGCCAGCTAAGCGTAATGCCTTTTGTACGCAGTGATGCGTTTCATCAGTTAAATAAATAACAGCTCTTTCAAAGTCTCTGGCTTTGAGTTCTTTATGATCTCTTGCAGCAATAATTCCTGTAAGATTGGCAATAGAGCCTCCGGAAAGTAAACTTCCGTGGCTTCGATGATCATACCCGACTAAGTTACACATCCAGGATATTACCTGGTTTTCCATCCTGACAGCACCAGGATTTGCAAAATTTACTCCGCTGTAGCGGTTAGTAAGGGCACCTAAAAAATCTCCCCAGGCTGCCGTTTCAATGCCTCCACCTGGAACATAGCCAAAGTGTTTGCCACTGCATGGATTAATACCATTTTCAGTAACTGATTGATGAAAAACATCGAAAATCTGGTCTATTGGATAAGGGTTTTCCTGAAATGGCATGGACGCTAACGCTTTTCCAGCATCTTCG
>JAJTER010000084.1 GCA_021299835.1 Saprospiraceae bacterium
CATGGCGAAAACCTACTATTTTATTTTCAGACTTATAGATTTCGATATATTTTTCGACCTTTTTATCACAAAATGGAACCCATCCAACTACCCCTTTTATGAAAGAATTATCCTCAGCAAGTTGTAACAAAAAATCAGTTTCCTCCAAAGATTGTCTGGCTTGCACAGAAATGGTTCCATCAAAGTCCAGTGAATTTAATAAAGGGTTAAGATGTTCCGGTAGAAAATCTTTTTGAATTATTGCATGTTGCTCATTCATCCAAACATAATCGACCTGGTTGTATTTCCAAAAATGTTGATGGCTATCTATTTTCATACCTAATAGTTCCAATTTTGATTCGAAATGGGTGCCAGTATTTCCTGCACTTTTTGTAATAATTCCAAATTTATAGGTTCTGAAAACCAATTTACATTCTGTTTAATAGTTTCCGCATTGGCGCTACTAAACATAGTAGTTGTAATTTCAGGATTTTGAGCAGAAAATTGTAGTGCCAATGTAGAAATATCTACTCCATTTTTTTTACAAAATGCCGCTGCTTTTGCAAAAAGAGCTCGCTGAAAGGTGTTAGCAGGATGCCAGGAAGGGGCTCCCTTTGATGTCAATAATCCTGAAGCAAAGGGTGAAGCATTTATAATTCCGACCCCTCTTTTTTTAGCAATAGGTAATAAAGACAATAAGCGGGTATCATGGATACAATAGAGGTTGTGAGTTAGGGCTACATCAATAACACACGATTCTAAAACCTCCTTCCATAAATCAACAGGATACATGCCAATACCTGTAGCTCCTATTCGACCTTCACTTTTTAAAACATTCAGCGTTTGAATTCCCTCATTTAATGCCCAGTCAGTATGTTGCCGATTATTATATTCAATATCGTGAAGAAGAACCAGATCAAAATAATCTACCCCAATTCTTTTTGAACTCTCATCTAATGAACGACGGATACCCTCCTCACTGTAAATAAAGGTATCTGATCCATAGGCATTTGAGTTTGTGTTTTTTCCAACCTTAGTTGAAATAAAATAGGTATTTCTTGGTACCTCTTTTAAAGCTTTTCCAAGTATAGTTTCAGCGAGAGTTCCACCGTAAGCAGGTGCAACATCTATATAGTTTATCCCTAAACTTAAGGCAACATGAACGGCTTCAATTGCCTTTTTTTCATCAATTTCATGAAAAACACCTCCCAGAGAAGAAGCACCAAAACTTAATGTAGAAACGGATAAGCCTGTATTACCTAATAAATTATATCTCATAATATTACCTGAACTTTCATTGAATATTCTTTTTCAAGGGCCCGTTGCATTGCCTGAGGTAAATTTTCAAATGCATAAGTGTCTGTAATAATTCCATCCAGATTGATAATTCCGGCAGCCACCATATTCATAGCATCTTCAAATACATTTGCAAACCGAAAAGAGCCTAATAATTTCAACTCTTTATTCATTATCAGATTCCCGGAAACTGGGAAATTTTCTGGCAAAGTTCCTATCAAAACGATTGAAGCTCCTCGTTTTGCGACATGAAGGGCGTTCTCAACTGCTGATGGAGAACCAGAGGCTTCAAAAACAAGGTCAAAAGTTCCAATTTGCCTCCAGGCGTCTTCATCTAAGGGATTAACTACCCTATTAGCTCCACTCCGCAAAGAAAAATCACGGGCATACCTGCTTACATCACTCACTGTAATTTCAAGTGCACCGAAGGAACGGGCAACCCTTAAAATCAATTGACCAATTGGACCACCACCCGTAATAAGAATAGATTTACCGATGAGACTATCAACTTGTTTTACGGCATGCATCGCAACGCTCAAAGGTTCGAGTAAGGAAGCCTGCGACATATTTATTCCAGGTGGGAGAATATAACAGTTTTTAGCTGGAGCCAGAACAAATTGCCCAAAACCTCCATCAATATGTGGGTCACAGCTGGCAGAACCAAAATATTTCATTGATTTACATAAATTATATTTTCCATTCCTGCAGAAATTACATTGGTTACAAGGCATGGAAGGATCAACTGCCACTTCATCTCCCATTTTAAGACCTTCAACACCAGAGCCAATTTTGTAAATCACCCCTGAAAACTCATGCCCAAGAGCGAATGGATGTTTGGGAATAAAACTTCCACAAAATCCATGTTTAAAATAATGAACATCTGATCCGCATATCCCTGTATATGCTGATTTTACAATTACCTGACCGTATCCTGGTTCTGGGATAGGTTTCTCTGCTAGTTTTATATCCTTTGGACCATAAAGTAAAAATGTTTTCACCTTTAATTATTTAATTCATTAAGAAAATGTTGTGTTCCCACTTTTTTCTAAAATTCGTAAGGAATAAACCTGTGCACGTTCAATACCGTGGGTTGCGAAACATAAAAGTTTAATTGTAAGGACATTTTTAATATTGGTTTCATGCAAACAATTACGCTTATAATTATTTTTCACATGTATAATTTCATTTTCAGTACCATCGGCCATACAAGCTAAAATTTTATATTCTTTCACAATCGTTGGAATTGCATGGACTGAATACCCTTGCCAGCTTTGACTAAAATGAAATTGAAGGGAGGAATCGAAAATGATTTGAATACGCTCAATTTCGCGGGGCTTTTCCCAGGTTAAACTAATCCATTCAGAATCTTTGAAGGAAGTTTTTTCTGACACCCAAAGGTTAGGCATATTAGTAGGCCGACTATGTGGGTTCAAAATCATTTTAGATTCATAAACCATCTGCAAAGGATGAACTACACAATCAAATGAAAAATTAAGAAAAGTACTAATATTTTTATTTTCATAAGCAAACCGATTCCAGGAGGGTGCAGCAACCATAGCCCCATCGGCATCAGCTGCTTTTTGTTGTCCAATCTGCAAAGAACGCAAAGTCCATTTTGAAAATTGATTAGGACGAATAGGGTCAAAAGGTCTTGGGTAATATCTAAGCAGGCCTGGAGGGGACTCCACTATATAAAGATTAATATCCGGGTTTGCATCGAAGATAAGAAAATGCCAGCCTTTATTTATAATTTCACATAAAACGGGCAAATCTATCCGTTGATTCTTGCCTTTTTTAACTTCGACTTTTGATCTAAAAAGTTCCTTTTCCGGAAAGGTAGAAGCATTTGCCGGCCCTTGAAAAAAGGCATAAGATAGGACAGTATTTTCTTCTGCATCCAGTCTAACTTTGATATAATCAATATAATTTGACACTATAGTTAACAACTGCATTCTATCTTCCGTTAGCGGTTCCGTACCCCAGGTTTCTCCTAAATTTTCACCCCTAAATTCAGAGGAGGCATTAACCGTTGCCATTGAAGAAATATCATTTGAAAGGGTTGTATTATACCCATGAATATGATGGTCAGCTTTGAACAAATCTTGCTGGATTGCTTTCATTTTTTCTGCCTCCAAAAGATTTTTTATTAGGCATTTGTATTTTATTGCATTAAAAGCAGCCATACCTACTGCCTCCCCAAGTTGTGCGCAGGTAAGCATTACCCGGGTACTTGACAAAGCATAATGAGAGGCACTTATATTTCTTCCTGCAAAAAATAAATTAACGATATTTTTTGAATACAGTGACCTAAGTGGAATATTATGAGGACCTCGGAGGTAATGATGAGTGCTGGGATTTATTTTATCGTGGAAACCACCTGCAGGATGATGGTCAAAACCCCAACCACCATAAGCGACAGCATCCTCGAAATGAAATTGGTCGCTGATATCTCCCATTGTAAGAACATGATCTCCTAAAAATCGGCGTAACTCTCTTTTACCAGGCACTGCACCCAGCCAATCAAGTTCATAGGTAATTAGTTTTTCCGCTAGTGGAGATCGATTTTTTAAATAATCCCAAACCGCAATAGTGATTTTTTGAACCTCGTCTTTAATTAGGATGGTATCGTGAACAGTATCAAGTTCTCCACCCCATTCCAGCCACCAAAAACCACCCGTATCAGGAAAAAAATGTTCATTTACTGGTCTGTAAGGTCCAAAATCCGCTTCATTAAGTTCGAAATCTATCCATTTCGGTTTTTTAAAAGGGATTGGTCTGCCTGTATCTCTGGCTTTTAATTGTAAACTCATACCCATTGTTTCCATTTTGCTTTCTTCCGGGCAAAATGGTTCATTATATTCACTGGCAGCTTCTATTCCATACTTAAAAAATGCACCCGCCCCTGATCCGACAATACCATCTCCGGAACAATCGGCAAAAAAAGGCGCTTTAAAGATATGCCAGGTTTCCGCCATGGCACAATATGCTTTTACAGAAACCACTTTAAGGTTATGACATTCTGGATTATACCTGTCGTATTTGACTGTTTTCACCTCACTGACAGCACAATTCAAAAATAAATCTATATTGGGTTCATTTCGAACAATACTCTCTAATTCGAGATTCCAACCCTCCGGACTCCATGTAGGGTTGTTGTAAAGATTATTTAAGAATAACTCCTCAATCAAACCAGTTTCTCTTGAATAAGCAAAATTGCACTGCGTTGCTCCTACGGGAGGAACCCGTATTTCCTTACTGGAATTTCCTCCTAAAACAGGCCTGTCCTGAACAAGAGCAGTCCTGATTCCATTTCTTGCAGCAGTAACAGCAGCACAAATACCAGCCAGACCCCCACCTACTACTACAAAATTGTAATGATGTTGAATATTCTTCATTTTATAATTTGTACAAAGTTGGAATAAATTGCTAATGGCAAGGCTGAATATCACCTATCCTTCGAATTAGCAGGTGAACCGATAAAAAAGCCATTATATAAGCAGATCCAATAAAAATAAAAATGGGCATATAAGAATTATTGGCAACCGTAATGCCGATTAATTTTTGGGATAAAACGCTCATTAATCCCCCTAATGTTCCCCCAATTCCAGTCACCGTTGCCTGTACATTTTTTGAGTAAACCTCCGTGGGCAAGGTTATATTAGACCAGAGCCCATGAGATAACATGATAGTGGAAATTAATACAATAGCCAACATTGCATTCGTTTTAAAAGTGAGTGCGAAGCAAAATACAGGGATCGCCAAAGAAGCAATGAACATAATTGTTTTTCTGGCTCTGTTCAAACTCCAGTTATTTTTTTCTATCAAAAGTTTGGGTAACAATCCTCCAAGAACGGTTCCTAACCCCATTGCAACATAAGGTAACCAGGCAGAAATTCCAATTTCTGCCAAAGAAAGTCCCTGAACATCCTGTAAATATTTAGGTATCCAAAAAATAAAAAAATAGACCACCGGATCAATAAATATTCTGGCAGAAAAGCAACCCCAGCTTTCTTTTTTAGATAAAATAGTTTTTATGCTGACCACTTTAGATCCCTCTTGCCCTAAAACGGAAGGAGGTTCATTCTTCATAATCATTGCTCTTTCCTCATCAGATATCCATTTACTTTTATCAGGCAATTGATAATAAATTAACCAAAAAATAAGCCAGAAGAATCCGAGAATCCCAGTAATTATAAAAGCCATCCGCCAACCCCATAAAATAGCTGCAAAAGATACTAATGGAACTGAAATTGCCGCTCCAATGGAGGATCCGGCACTAAATATTCCAACAGCTAATGCTCTTTCTTTCAATGGAAACCATTCGCTAATTGACTTAATCCCTGCAGGAAAATTTCCTGATTCAGTTACTCCAAGGAAAAATCGAGCCACTGAAAATTGGGTTACTGAGTTAGCAAAAGCATGCAATAAACTCACCAGAGACCAGGTTCCTACAGAATAAGCTAATCCTATTTTTGTACCAATATGATCAATTATTCTGCCACTTATGGCATACATAATGGTATAGCTGAATACAAATAATGCCGTAATATTCGCATAATCTATGTCGGACCAATTTAACTCTTTCTCAATGGTAGGTGCCAAAATAGCCAGCGTACTTCTGTCTATATAATTTAAAGCAGAAGCAAAACAGAGTAAACCTGCAATTTTCCATCTAAAGGCTATTTTAGTTATTGATACCATATCTTTTTAGCAATTAAGCATTTGTTTTAATTAAAATTCTCCTTCAACCCTAATTTTGTTTAATCAATCCTACTGCATCAGCGATTATAAAACCATCAGCATTTTCATTTGAAATACTAATGGAAGCAGGTTTAGATTTTTCAAAATAAAATTCACCAACCCTCATGGAGAAACCCAAAGGATCTCCAATTCTAAAATTCCATTCTAATTTTTCAACCCCTTTTGCATGACGTACAACTATTTTTGCATTAGTAGCACTTTTTGCGTCTGGGAAATACATTAAACAAAGTTTATACAAGCCAGATTCCGGGACTGGTAAATCATAAACCACCTCGGCAGAGGCGTCTGGAGCAGCCTGAAAGCAATTATATTTAAATAAGTTCCTTAGACCTTGAATTTTTTTAACTTCCCAATGACCGGTAAAATGAAGTGATTTACTATCGGAAGAGGTAATTACACCCCCAATATTTACTAATTGTTCTGGATAGATACAATGTGTAGCTGAACCTGATGGACCTATTTCATTTGGGAGAAAAGGTTCTATCCTCGTTTTGGAAGAAAGATTGTTATCTATATGAAGGTTCCAGTTCCCCATGATAGGTTTAATCTCTTTATCCCCAGAATTATAGATTACATTATTTTTAACTGTTGTGTTGCTCGTAGCCCAATCCAGAAAAACACCATTTGCAAGGGTTCTTCTGGGTAATCCTGTAGGTAGTTGCTCATAACCCCAAATGTCATATAGATAATTATTGACAATATAATTTGGCGCACTTAACCGGTTCATAGTTGCAAAATGTATAGCCGCACCATCAATCGTTTTTTGCATACAGTCATTAATTTCATTAAATTCTACCACATTTCCTCCTTGATTTCTAAAAGCGAATATTCCATTCCTGGAAAGGTCTTTAAAATGATTATGCGCTATATAATTTCCTGGTTCCATTGCCATAGAAGCTGGCCGGGAATCGATATGCACGCCGCCACCATAGTAACGAATCTGACCACAGTGTTCCACGATATTTCCAGTAATGCGATTAAGTACAGGAAATACTTTTGAAGCATTTTCTCCTTGGCTGTAAATTTTTGTATCATCCATATAGGATAATCTTGCACCAGTAAGAAGAACCCCACCACCTCCTGCATTTTTTACAGTATTATGATCAAAAACATTGTTTTTACTGTCCAGATGGAACCAAAGGGCATAGCCTCCAATATTATTAAAATGACAATCTGATATTTGACAATTTTGGCTATTTTCCAGAACAACTGCTGCATCGGTATGAACCCTCGGTTCTATTTGTCCTAAAGTGTAGGTTGTATGACAAAAATCAAATCCTTGGAAATAAATATGGCTAACATGAGATTTTTTTTCAATATCTCCTTTTAAATAAAATATTCTATTTAGGTAAGGAGCGATAATCTCAGATTTATTAGGGTTTTCACCTTTAAGTGGTTTATAGTATAGCTTTCCTTCCTGATGATCCAAAAACCATTCTCCGGGCATATCCAATTCTTCTTTTACTCCCTCTATCCAAAACCAACTATCCTTATTTATTTCACCATGAAGTTCTCTCGGACCCAAATCTAGGTGGTTATTTATTAAATCAATTCCTATAAGATCATTCCATTGATTAAAAAATCTCCATCTGGGTACTATATTTATCTGTGCATCTTCTGCTTCGCCCCAGCTTTTGTTTACTTTTTCAACAGAAACTTTTTGAGGATTGGAAAGTGTTGAAGAGGCGTATAAATATGGATTTGATTCATTTTTATTAGGATAACGAGCACGGATTGCCCTATTTCCGTTTACGAAAAGCTCTCTAAAATTCCATGGATTGGATGGTATTTTAGCATATTTTTCTGGTGCTTGAGCATCTCTTTTCCAACCTTTTGCCTCAGGCACATCTGTGTACCAAATACCATTATCGTTTTTTATCCATTTGCCTGAAAAGCGCTTACCTCCACTCAATATAACCTTTTCTCCCTCAGCAGCTTTCCAGATAATTGGAGCAGATTTTGTGCCAGAGTCTTCAGGCGAAAATTCAATAGTTTGGTTCAGATAATACACTCCTCCTCTAACGATAACCTCAATGGGAACATCTGACTCCTTTTGTTTTTCTAATTTAACTGCTTTTTGTGCAGCTTCAAATCCAGCAAATGGAAGTCTAATGGTTCCCGTATTTTGATCATTTCCATCTAAGGATATATAAAATCTCTTTACCTTTTCTGAGGATAGCTGAAAAGATAAAAAAGTTAAAATCGAAAAGATATACCCTAAAAAACATAAAAATCTGAGCATATAAGTAGTTTTAGCAAAAGAACAATTAATTATTTGCTGAGGAATCATTCATTGTTCACAAGATAATACTGAAATTAAATATATCAATACCCTGGATTCTGAACAAAACCCGGATTTTTATTCACATCTAATTCAGCCTGAGGAATAGGCCAAAGATAATTTCCAGGCTTAAATACTCTGGGATTATCCATAATTTTAAAATTACCTGAAATATCCAACAAAGAATTAAAGGAGGAATAATCTAAAGAACTATTGGCATCCAGAGAAGGTGCTTCTGGATCATATCCTGGCATTTTATCCCAGGACAAAATATTCTGACCGCTTAAATAAACCTTAAATAAAGAGAAAGGCGTTTTTTTCAGCAAGGAAGGAGAAAGGGTGTACCCAATCGATAAGTTCTTTAATTTCAGAAAAGAGGCATCAGTTACCCAATAACTTGAATTTTGTTGGTTATTTGTTTGTGAAATAAAAAACCTCGGGTAGGTAGCGCTTAAATTTTCCGCTTCAGTTTTAGTAGTACTCCATCTGCCAATGTGAATATCCCTGACACTTCCCGCATTGAAGAATGCCCAGGAAGCATCTTGATTTTGATACCCATTGTATTTACCTACACCCTGAAAGAAAAGAGTCAAATCAAACCCTTTGTATTCAAAAAAGAAATTTGCACTATAGGTGTACCTGGGTATTCTGCTTCCTATTAAAACTCTGTCGAATGCATTAATTATACCGTCCTTATTTTGATCAACATAGCTAATATCTCCAAGTTTTACGGTTCCAAATTGTTTAGGACTGTCCGTAAGTTGAGCCTGATTAAAAAATAAGCCATTCGCTTGAAATCCAAAAATAGAACCAATTTCTTGTCCCTCCTGAGTAATCTGGAACCCAGAGATATAAGGGCCAGTTCCTTTAAGATCTATTACTTTATTTTTTACATCTGAAAGAACCCCTACGATATTAAACTTAAAATCTTTACCTATTCTATCATTGTATCCAAGTTGAAAATCCCAACCTTTATTTTCTACTTTTCCAGCATTTTGGACCCCTGGTGAAAGTCCAACAATTAATGGAATGGGCAAAGTAAGTAAAATATCATCTGTATTTTTTATATAATAGTCAAATTCTATATTTAACTTACTAGCTAAAAAAGCAGCATTTAAACCAAAATTTAGTATTTTGGAAGACTCCCAGCTAATTTCTCTGTTTGCCACATTATTTTGAGCTGCAACACTTATTATATTGTTATTTAGAACGCCCTGCCCCAAGGATATCGATGATATATAGGGGTAATTCCCAATATTCTGATTACCAAGCTCACCATAAGAGGTTCTAAATTTCAATAAATCAAGCCATTTAAAATTATTCATAAATTTCTCCTTGGTAATAATCCATCCTGCTGAAAAGGATGGAAAAAAACCGTACCTTTTATATTCCTCTGCAAATCGGGAAGAACCATCATACCTTGCGTTTAACTCTAAAAGATATTTGTCGCTCGCCACAATATTTATGCGACTAAAAAGAGATCTAAGCGCCCAGGCATTGGCGTCTCCACTAACATTCTGATTGAGTGCTGGATATGCATTTAATTGAAGCAAATCGGGAAATAAGGTAAGTTCTCTGGATGCTAAAAAAGTTTGATTTCTACTATCTGTTTGTTCCGCACCTAATAGGATATTAAAATCTAATCCCTTAAAAGAATTGGCATAATTTACCTGAGCCTTTAAATAATTCGTAAGCGTATTTGAATTTGAGTTTGATAAAGTTGGTTTATTTGGATTACTAAATAAAAGTGCTTTTGTATCAATATTAAAATAATTAATTTTACTCTGGTTATTACTTGTGAAACCCGTTGAAAAATTAGGTGCATAATTAAGATTAATATCTAAGCCTTTTAAGGGAGTAAAAGTTGTCTGAAAATTAATAAACGCTGTATTTACTGTGGAGTTATTAACCCCTGAGTCAAAAGAATAAGCTAAAGGATTTCCCCCCTCCCAGCCCGGACCCCAGGAACCGTCAGAATACTTAGCTGCATAAATAGGAGGTACTCTGTAAACCTGGCGAAATAGTTCACTATAACCAACACTCGGGGTAATATTATTATCTTTCCGAAGGTTTATGTCAAACTGAAACTTTAGTTTTTCCGATACTTTATAATCTGCATTCAAGCGAAGGCTATATCTTTTAAAACCAGAATTATTTATAATACCATTTTGATTCATGCTATTTAAAGCAGCAAGTAATTTAATACGATCTTTACCTCCACTCAGGGTTAGATTATGTTGTTGCTGTAAACCTTTTGTAAATGTTGCTTTTTGCCAATCGACATTTGGATAATGGTCAGGATCTGTCTTATTTTTGTCGAGATATCCGTTGATATATTCGTCTGTAAATTTAGGAGAACTACCTTCATTAATAAGTGCTTCGTTATACATTTTCATAAATCCAACGGCATCAAGATAAATAGGTTTATCACCAGGTCGCTGGCCTCCGTAAAAAGCATCATAATCAACTTTCATTTTTCCAGATTTACCTCTTTTAGAGGTAATAAGAATTACACCGCTTGCCGCTCTTGAGCCATAAATAGAAGCGGAGGCTGCATCTTTTAACACAGAAATGGATTCAATATTATTGGGGTCAACATCACCAAATCTTGCTACTACTCCATCAATCAATATCAAAGGATTGTTATCTCCTAATATACCTATACCCTTGATTCTTATTTGCGCTTCAGAACCAGGCACTCCGTTAAACTGAGAAACAGTAACGCCTGGCAAAGAACCCTGTAGTGCTACTGAAGTATTCATTACGGGTCTTTTAGTTAATTCAGTACCGCTAATTACTGAAACCGCTCCCGTAAGATTTACTTTTTTCTGAATACTATATCCAACTACCACCACTTCATCAAGCGCAATATCATCTATTTTTAGTCTTATATTTAATTGGGTTTGATTTCCAATTTCTATCTCCTGTGTAACAAATCCAACAAAACTAAAAACCAAAATAGCTTTTGAATCGGGTACTACAATGGAATAAGACCCGTCAATATCAGTAGAAACTCCTTGTGTTGTACCTTTTAAAGTGACACTAACCCCAGGAAGATTTTCTCCCAATTCATCTGTGACCGTTCCTTTTATAATAATATTAGGAAGAGCCCTTAAATTACTAAACAAATCAGATTCATCTACAAAATCCTTTTTTGCTGTAAGAGCATGTTTCAAATATGATTTCTCCTGTCCTTTGTCCAAAACTGCAAGAATATTACTTACACTTACTATTAAAATAAAAATAGTTGAAAAGAAATTCTTCATACATTAAAATTATTTTGCACTAATAGTAAAAATGGACTTTTAATTTTACACTCAATGCATGGTTCAAAAAAAGACTCAATACCTCCCAGACAAAGGGAGAATACCTACATTCATTGTATTTGTTTTTATAAATGTATCGAGTTTAAATAGGATATTAAATTTTGTTAAAGCCTTGAATGGAAGAATTTAAACCGTTAACGTAAACGTTTACGTTAACGATAGATAGTTAATTTTAAAATGGATAACGGTGTGTATATAATCGTGTATTAAAGTTTATTTTTATTATATTGCGATAAACCTAAGATAGAAAAAGAGTATTTTTTTCAACAAAAGATAGTAATTCACAAGCTAATGAGCAGAGTAAAGTGCCCCAAGTGCCAAAATATGGAACGTATTCTAAAAGCTGGAATTATAAGGAATAAACAACGATACTTTTGTAAAGCGTGTGTTTATCATTTTATAATAAAAAAGGTTCAAAAAGATAACAATCTATTGCCTGACAAGCCAGCTTCTCAAGTTTCTCTGCAAGATATTGCATCGGTAGCTGGCGTATCGATTACTACCGTTTCCAGAGCTTTAAAAAATCGTCCTGATATAAATATTCAGACCAGGGAATATATTAAAGAATTAGCTAAATCTATGAATTATCAGCCTAATATTCTCGCCCAAAGTTTAGTAAATAAGTCAACACACACTCTGGGTGTTATTATTCCCAGTTTAGATACAACGGTATTTTCTACCATGTTAGGCGGCATTCAAGAAGTTGCTTCAAAAGCGGGATATCGAGTAATTATCTGTAATTCGAATGAAAATCACGAAACAGAAATTGCCAATATTCAGGGATTAATGAATCATTTAATCGATGGATTATTGATTTGTCACTCCATTCAAACTTCATCTTTTGAACATATTCGGATTCATATCGGTAAACGCATACCAATTGTGCAATTTTACCGCGTTGCCAATGGACTTCCCATTTCTCAAATTTTAGCTGAAGATGAAGTAGGAGCCGAAAAGGTTACTGATTATTTGATAAAAAAAGGGTGTAGACGAATCGCTTTGCTTTTAGGTCCGAAAAATCTCTCTATCACTCAAAAAAGATTCAAGGGATATCAAATGTCCCTTGAAAAACATGGAATTAATCTGGATATTAGGTTATTGGCACATGTTGATTTTCTTCAGGAGTCGGTGGAAAAGGCATTGGAAGATTGGCTAAAAATTAATCCTAAAATAGATGGTATCATTTCAATTTCAGACAAAAGCGCCGCTCAGATTATACGACTATTAAAAAAGAAAAGTATTAAAATTCCAGAAGAAATAAATGTTTTTGGATTCGGAAATGAATTTACCGGACAAATAGTGGAACCTGAATTAAGTACTTTTGATACAAGAACCAGAATTATTGGGGAAGAAGCTGCACGATTAATCATTGAACAAATTATTTCTGGAAACCAGGAAGTTAAGTCTAAACTTATCTCCGGGGAGATTATCCTTAGGGGATCTGCTTGATAGATTGCCTTTTATACCATGGGCAAAAGATATTTCACAGGAAAATCACACTAGTTTCATTTCTCATTTAATATAAGTAATGAAACCTGGGAACGTTCTTTAGATTGGTTTTTACTTCAATTTAATTTGTGATAATAAATATAAGAAACGGCTAATATTCCTAAAACAAACATTGGAAAAATAGTTTGTACATTCATTCCGTCCACGGCTCCGTGACTTATACTTGCAAAAATAAAGTCAAAAGCAAAACCAGCATAAGCCCATTCTTTAACTCTTTTTGGAATTTGAGGAATTACCAAGGCCAATACGCCTAAAATCTTAAAAACAACCAATGCACTGGCATTACTCCTTCAAATAAAGCGATTATGGTGGTCGCTGTCCAGAAAATAATTGTTTCCTTTTTCATTTTCTATAGATTCATTTAACTACAAATATAAATAAGTATATATAATTTCTATTTCTTACTTTTAGGAAAATGATTAATTTGCATTATGAAGCGAACACCTATAAACTTAATGTCAGGCATTTTAATTTTCTGTCTGAATTTTCTAACTTTTTCTTCCTTTTCGCAAACGAATGCAGGAAAGGTCTTATCACCTAAAACATTGGCCAAAGGTGAATCCCTTTTTGATGCCCTTTGTTCGTCTTGTCATAATTTTTCCCAACGGGTCATTGGACCTGAACTGGGCACTGTCATGTCGGCGGCGCCAGCTGACTGGATAAAAAACATGATTGTCAATGCAGGCGAAATGATTGAAAAAGGAGATCCCAGGGCAAAGGAACTGTACGAAGATTATAAACAGATCATGCCCTCTTTTCAATATTTGAAAAAATCAGAGGTAGATGCTCTTATATTTTACATTGGCAGTAAACAAAAGAAAAGCGCTCCAACCATTCCCTCCTCTTCTGATGGAATTGCCCCATTAACCGACCCTATTCCCACTAAAATAGCTAAGTCTCCCATTACCCTTGACCTAAGCTACGTTTCTACCTCGCCTTTGACCGCTACTAAAGCGCCGCTGTCGAGAATAAATGTATCGAGAACCCTTCCTGGGACGCCGAACCGACTTTTTATTCAGGATTTACGCGGTTTTCTCTATGAGTTTAAGAATAATAAATGGGAAGTGGCCATAGATTTGATTCGTGAAAAACCTGCTTTTATTCATGCGCCAGGCTTGGCGACTGGTTTCGGCAGTTTTGCCTTTCATCCCGATTTTAAGTCAAATGGACTACTTTACACTACACATACAGAACCACCTGCCACTGCTAAGGCCGATTTTGCGTTCGAGGATTCCATCAAAGTGACGCTTCAATGGGTGTTAACCGAGTGGAAAATTCAGGACGTCAACAGTCTGCCATTTAAGGTCACAAATAGAACCTTACTTCGGATAAATGTGGCAACACCCATACATGGTGTTCAGGAATGTACTTTCAATACTACCGCCGTAAAAGGTTCCGCAGATTATGGCATGCTCTACGTTGGTGTGGGCGACGGCGGTGCTGCCGGAGAAGGTTGGACCCATGTAACGACGGGAAATAACAGGATCTGGGGTTCGGTCATTCGGATAGATCCTTTAGGTAAAAATAGTAAAAATGGTCAATACGGTATCCCAGCTGATAATCCATTCGCAAAGTCGAAAGACGCTGACCTTTGCAAGGAAATCTATTGCCGTGGTTTTAGAAATCCAAACAGGATTATTTGGACACCCAAAGGTAAAATGTTGATAACAGATATTGGCCAATCTCATAGCGAGGAATTAAACCTGGGCATTCCCGGCGGAAATTATGGCTGGCCGGACAGGGAAGGTACTTTTGTAGTGCGTCCAAAGGCAAAAATAGATCAGGTTTTTCCCCTACCTGCAGGTGGTGATCCTATACCCTATCTTTATCCGGTGGCTCATTTTGATCATGACGAGGGAAAAGCCATTTCCGGTGGATTTGTATATACAGGCCAGAAAATACCGGTTTTGCAAGGGAAATATATCTTTAGTGACGTAACAAACGGACGATTTTTTGTCGTTGAGGCCGATAAACTGAAATTAGGCACGCAATCTACGATCACTGAATTTGGCCTTACGTTGGACAAACAACCTTTTAGTTTCTTGTCTATTCATCCGAAATATAAACCTGATGTTAGACTTGGTTTAGACGAAAATGATGAGCTATTGATATTCACCAAAGCGGATGGCAAAGTTTACAGAGTGGTTGGTGCACAATAAAGGACGCTATCCAACCCCTTTTTTCATTTCATAAACGAAATTATGTTTGGGTAGCTCCCCATAATAGGTAACTTCTTGTTCGAATATTTTTTCAGCACCCAATCGCTCCATCGCTTTTTGGGACCTGATATTTTGGGCCCCAACCTCAAAATGAACCCTATCAACATAGTTGAAGGCGTAATGTAGCATAAGCCATTTAACTTCTTTATTAAAATGATTTCCCCAACAAACTCTTGAAAAAAAAGTGTAGCCAATTTTTATGAGTCGGGCTTTAGCATCATAATCATAAAATCGGGTGGAACCAATAACATCCCCTGTAACTGCATTTGAAATTAAAAAAGCCCCTTCAGATTGGATGGCCCCTTCAAAATACTTCTCAAAAACTTCCCGTTTAAACCTATCCGGATTAGGATGCTGTACCCAAATCATTTTATCGGAAGCTACCTCGAACAATCTTTCAAAATCACTTTCAAGCAGCGGCGTTAATATTACTTTTTTATTTTCCAAAAGGACGATTGGTAATTTTTCCATTGTAAAATCATTTGCATTATTCTATAAATATACCCTACATTTGTGGAACATACCTATTTCACCCGCAAGATTTTAACCTTATGACAAATATTGAAAAATTTCACCCGGACCAACTGTCAGAAGATCAAAAGGAAGGAGAATCCTTAAAAGAAAATACGACAGAAACCGATTATTTCGAGCAGATAGATATTCCCTATTTGGTCAAAAGATCATTGTCTCAATATCAGCCTGCCCCTCATCGGATCATTGCCATAAAAGAAAAGATCCTTAAGCGTTGAATACCTTATGCCCCTATTGCCTGTCCTTTTCCTCCTTCTTTTTTCGCTGAATGCAGTAGGTCAGGTGGTATTGCCGGATTCGGTAAAAAATAAGATTGCTCAATTGAACGGGGAGATATTACTTCCCCTGGATGCTGAATACAGAAATACCTCGTTTTTCAACAACGAAAAGGAGGATGAACCCCAGTGGGATATAGTTCTTTCGGACAGAAAACACAAGCGAGAAATTCGTTATATGTTTTTACCCGACACCTCCAGCAGTCATTTTCCTCCTGACATGACCGTTTATCGTTTGGTTCTTCATATATGTAAAAATGAAGAAAATAGTGTGGTTACTGCCAGAGAATTAAGTGAAGATGAGCTATTTGACTGGTACCAATGCGATTCCGGCAAAATCTACCAGTTTCCACCCAAAATAGCGCTGGGATATTACGCCTACTGCCGGCTAATTGCCATACACCGGGAGGGCCGCGGAAAGGTTGTCATTTGCCTTTTGTACAATGACCCACAGGACTTACAGGAAGGACATACCTATTCGTTCCGATTTTTGGATGATAAATGATGTTAAAAAAATAAAGCAAATGAAAAATTCATTTAATGAACAAGACACGGCAGAATTTATAAGCCGAATCGACAAATTAACACCGACTACAAAACCAATCTGGGGTAAAATGGATGTAGCAAAAATGATGGCACATTGCAATGTTACCTACGAATTGGAATATGAAAATATTCACCCAAAACCAAATGGCTTTGTAAAATTAATGTTGATATTATTTGTAAAAAATTCAGTCGTTGGCCAAAAACCATACAAAAAGAATGTACAAACCGGGTCACAATTTTTAATTAAAGATAGCAGGGATTTTGAGACTGAAAAGAAACGTTTGGTTGATTATCTAAACAAGACACAACAACTTGGAGAAACTTATTTTGACGGAAAAGAATCCCATTCATTTGGCGTTTTAACCGCACAAGAATGGAGCACAATGTTCAGTAAACACCTTGACCATCACTTGACACAATTTGGCGTTTAAACACCATGTTGTAAAGGATTTAGCAAAGCGTGAGGTTGATGAAAAATAATGGTTTAGGCGTTGGAATAGATAGTTTTATGGTGTCAACAAATTAATTCAATTAGGTTAAAGTTATTTGACCTAAAAACGGTCATATCAAGAAGCTGCGAGGTAATTAGCGCTTATTTTATTTTAATTTCGCCCAAAATTTCCCTAGATTGCGCTTATAAATAACTTAAAATGATTGATAGCGCCTATTTTTCGGACGATGCGCCCATTATTCAAGGGATAGCAAAACCTTATCCGGGCTGGATAGTGGGATACGCAGCAATCATTGAAAAGTTACCACTCCAAATTCCATTACCAGCAGTGAAAGCCATGATTTCGGTGAAATACCGAAGTGTAAAAATGTCATCCTGGCTAATTTTTTCTGCTGCCTACTTGCCTCAAGACAATACCAGCATCTCTAAAATTGAAGCATTATATAATCACCTTGTATTTGCACTTAAATACGAAGGGGTAAATCTTTTGGTATTCACAAAGTTGCGGGAAAAGTTGAGTAGTGAAGAGCTATTAGCGTTGGTAAACATTCAGCCATTGGGTCAGTATTCCAGAAGGATTTGGTTTCTCATGGAATGGGTATCCGGAACACCGATTATTGGTAAAAGTGATATAACCAAAAAAAGCTATGTCCCTGTAGTTGACACCAAATTACAATTTGCTGTTTCGGGCATTAAATCGCCACGTCATTTGGTACTAAACAATTTGCCAGGAACAAATAAATTCTGCGCGCTAATCAGAAAAACGGAAAAAATAGAACAGCATTTATCGAAGAGCTATGTAGAGGAGAATAGAAAGCAGCTTGCCGGGATTAGAAAAGACATCATTCAAAGAGCATCCGCCTTTTTGCTTTTAAAAGACTCAAAAGCTTCATTTACCATCGAGGGGGAAAGCCCAAAGAGTAAAAGAGCCGCCAGGTGGGGTTCAGCCATAGGCCAGGCAGGTTTAATTGACCTAAGCAAAGAAGAATTGATACGCTTGCAGCATCTGGTAATTGAAAATCACCGATTTGTTCAAATGGGATTAAGGACAAAAGGTGGATTTGTTGGTGAACATGATAGATTATCTGGGGAGCCCATACCTGGCCATATCTCAGCAAAACCGGATGACCTGGATGATCTTTTAAACGGTTTGATTGAAGTGAATCAGTTGCTCATCAAAGATGACATCCATGCAGTATTGGCAGCGGCAATAATTGCCTTTGGCTTTGTATTTATTCATCCCTTTGAAGATGGCAATGGAAGAATACACCGGTATTTGATTCATCATACCCTGGCAAAAAAGCAGTTTGCCGACCAGGGTATAATTTTCCCTGTTTCATCTTCCATTCTTAACCATATCAATGATTACCAGCAAGTTTTAGAATCATATTCCAAACCACTTCTGGATCTCATTGAATGGGTTGAAACCAAGGATCACAATGTGAAAGTGACCAACGAAACCAAAGACTACTATCGATTCTTTGATGCTACCAAACAGGCTGAGTTTTTATTTGACTGTGTAGAGGACACTATAAAGAACATTTTTCCTCAGGAAATTAATTATCTGGCAAATTATGATGCTTTTAAAGACTACATGGATGAGGAATTTGAAATGACGGATAAATTGGTTTCGGTATTGGTGAGATTTTTAGAGCAAAATCAAGGGGTTTTATCCAAGAGAGCCAGAGAAAAAGAATTCAGCATGCTCACTGAGAGGGAAGTAACACGAATCGAATCTACATATACCGAAATCTTCGGTAGGTAATGTGGATAAGAGGCGCTTGTGCAGCTCTATTTACTGGACATAAAGCTACTGCCAACATCAGTTTTCCAACAGTACATTTGAAAAAATACATTTATTATTAATAAATTTTTATTGATTATCAATAATTATTTATTATATTTGCATCATAATTTTAAGCTTATGTCAAAGAAAAATGATGTTATTCTAAAAGTGTTACATGTTGCGTCCTGGATTGCTTTTATAGGTCTATGCATTGAGGCCGGAGCCTTGATTTTCAATTTCCTGTTTTCTTTGTTTAAACCCAATGCCAGCCAAGATATCCACAAGGGCTTAGACCTCTCTGAAATGTATGCAAACCAATTTCCACAATTTGTTGGTTTGATGGGCTTTGTGGTGGCACTGGCTGTGCTAAAGGCTTACCTGTTTTACCTGGTTGTGAAGATCTTCCAGAAACTGAATCTGGTAAAACCGTTTGATATTGAAATCGCAAAACTGATTGAAAAAATAAGTTATGAAGCAGTCTCTATTGCTATTGTCAGTGTCATCGCTCATCAATTTACCAAACAACTCATCCATAGAGGTTATGAAGTTAGTCATGTAGAAAAGTACTGGAACGATACAGCTGCATTTCTAATGATGGCTGCGATATTATTCGTAATCTCACAGGTATTCAAAAAAGGAATTGAACTGCAAAACGAAAACGATTTAACTGTCTAAGCCATGCCAATCATTGTAAACTTAGATGTGATGATGGCTAAGCGTAAAATCTCTCTCAATGAACTTTCAGAAAGAGTTGATTTGACCTTATCAAACCTTTCCATCTTAAAGACAGGAAAAGCAAAAGCAATTAGATTTAGTACTTTAGAATCTATTTGTAATGCCTTGGACTGCCAACCAGCTGATATTTTAGAATATAAAAAGGATGATGTTAAAACAACGAACCGCTAGCAGCACCTTAGTGGCAAAGGCTAGTAATGTCTATGCGGAGAATAACCGGTTTATTCCACGCAAATAATGCGGAGATTAACAGTTACTTTTAACGCAAGATAAGCGGAGATAAAACTTAAATGTATATTTACGAGCAATCAAATTGGCCAATATTTGAATGGAATAGCGAGACGTTATTACCATTAATTTCTATGGTAAGAAATAGACAAGGCAAGTTAATTGGGAAAATGGGGATGTTAGGGTTTGAATTACGAAGCGAAGCAAATCTTGAAATCTTAACCCAAGAAATTATTAAATCAACAGAAATTGAGGGCGAGGCCTTAGATAAGGAACAAGTAAGATCATCCATTGCAAGAAATACCTATTGAGGTGTATAGCGCGAAAGTTTGATTAGGTTATACACTAGTTATGCGTTAAGTTTATTCGCGAGAAGATTAAACCTTTTAAGATAAAAACAGTCTAATATGAAAATTGTATGAATGAAATATTTAAAAATGTAGTTTATGAAATTATTGGCACCATTGTTATTGTTGTTTTTATCGTGTAAAAAAGACAATACAGCAGACCAGCCTAATCTTAATCCTTCGGCTTATAGAATTACGAAATCTATTTCTTACAATAATATAAACGTAGATGTAATAATAGATAAACCCACAGGTAATGAATTTGCTGTATTAATTACATATCACGGTACTGTGCAAAGTGATTCAGATATTTTGCCTGCTGCCGAAACTACTCTTAATCAGTTTAAAAATATTTTGAACCGGCAAGATATGATGGTTGTAAGTGTAGCACATCCTCAACTTAATATATTGTTTGGCGACAATATCCAGCAAGCAGAGGCTGCTTTGTTATGGGTTAAACACAAAGCAAATCAAGAATTAGGTGTTACGGTAAAAAAAATATTTTTAGCAGGACATTCACAAGGTGGCTATTTGGTTACTCGGCTTAACACTATGCATCAAACTGACGGTGTAATAGCAAATGCACCTGGTCCTTTGAATTTAGTTTATAGATGTCAATTAGAAGAAAATAGACAAGCACCTGCAAGTTATTCTTGTAATAATTTAAAAAATGTATATGGGACTACCGTTGTAAATTCTAATGTCTACCAGCAAAGGTCATTACTTAATTTCACAAATGGTTTTAAATCGGATATATTATTTGTACAAGGATTAGATGATATGGCAATTCAAATGTATTCTTGGCCAACTTTTAAACAAGATGTATTAAATTGTACAAATTGTCAAAATCGTCAATTTGTTGAAATACCAGGAGGTCATACTGCACTTTTTCAAAGCCAAATAGCGAAGACTGAATTCAATAATTTCTTAAACAACAGATAAATAAATAGGGGAAAACATAAAACCTACCGAAAACGCCCTATTTAATATTGCCAATAATAAACTTTGTGAAGGAGTTGCTGGAAATCTAGTTGCACCTGCTTATAAAGTCTCATTTCTATAGAACACTATCAGAATAAATTAGGCGTATATACTTTAGTCGGTCATAGAATGATCATTCCAACTGATATTTTAAATCATAATAATGGGACATATCAGAGAACCAAAAGGTGTTGATTTTATTATTAAAAGCGAGCCATTAACTGAAAGTGCTCGGAATGGAATTAGCAAATTTATTCGAGAATACAGGAATAAGTCAGCTTTAAATAGATTTAAATATTCTGGAAAGCACCATAAAAGCGTAATCCTGTGCATCTTTCACTCGCTATATTCCGTGAAATCCTTTAATCCTTAAAATCCGTGATTCAAAACCAGGAGTTAGGGGTAAATTTCACCTATAAAATCTATCGTCGAAAAATCTATTATCGATCAGGTATAGTCTTAGAAAATCATCCATTTTTTATCCTTTGCCATCACAAAGGCCTATTAGCCCCATATATAAAGTAGCAAAAAACAGGCTAGAGATAACGGACGAAGTTTGTCAGAATTAATAGAGACGCTAACTACTGTTGAATTACTCCGATTTCAGCTCTCGCCTAAGTATTTTACCAACATTGGTTTTTGGTAATTCATCTTTAAAAACAATCTCTTTAGGTATTTTATAAGCCGTTAAATTTTCCCGGCAATACGCTAATAATTCCTTTTTACTGGTTCCTTTATTTTTTAACACAACAAAAGCTTTGACTGCTTCCCCCGATTTACCGTCTTGCGTGCCTACTACCGCCGCTTCTAACACATCAGGATGAGAAACGAGAACTTCTTCAATTTCATTGGGATAAACATTAAAACCCGAAACGAGGATCATGTCCTTCTTACGATCTACAATTCTGAAAAATCCGTCAGGTTCCATGTAGCCCAAATCTCCAGTTGAAAACCAGCCATCTTTCAACGAATTAGCCGTTTCCTCTGGCTGATTATAATAACCTTTCATAATCTGGGGGCCCGAAGCCTGAATTTCCCCAATT
>JAJTER010000008.1 GCA_021299835.1 Saprospiraceae bacterium
TTTTCATCATCTGAAATATACAATCTACCGTTGTGCCATTGTCCTAAAATAGCTTTCCTTTCTTTATTCATTTTACACTTTTTTGTGTAAACCTATTTTAGAACAAGTCATAATATCCTGACCCCGGAGGGGTCACATGTCTATAGCCCATTATGCCCCTGGCGGCACGAAAATCCCCACATATACCATTATGCCCCTGGCGGCACAAATTCCCCCAAAATACCATTATGCCCCTGGCGGCACAAATTCTATAAACATGCGACCCCTTCAGGGTCGATTCATATTATACTGACCCCGGAGGGGTCACATGTCTATATCATTTATTTTGTGTCTGCACGGGTAAATATTCTATTCCACACAATCCCTTTAGATGGGCTTCCCTCCAAAAAGGACATCCATATAAATAAAGGTTTTCCAACAACATGCGTTTCAGGAACGAATCCCCAGAAACGGCTATCCTCAGAATTATGTCTGTTATCTCCCATCATCCAATAATAATTTTGTTCTATGGTATAATGAGAACTTAATTTTCCATCAATATAAAACTTATTGCCATCTATACGAAGTTCGTGTCCTTCGTAAACCTGAATGATACGTTGATAGAGCGCTATACTTTCCTCATTCAGAGCTACCTTAGCACCGGCCTTTGGTATATAAATGGGTCCAAAATCATCTCTGGTCCAATTGCCAAAATGAAGAGCATCATTCGGAAACAATCGTCCACTTTCACCGTATAATTTTCCTACATCCACTTTTTCAATTTTGATGGATGGATCCATTGCTTTTATCTTCGCTTTTTGACCGTTATTCAACACTAAATAAAAGGCATTGGGAGATTGTTGCATTCTATCTTCTGTGCTAATGGCCCATTTAGTGAAATCTTTTGTATTCATAGCTGCATTTGGAGATAAAACAGAATACATGAACTGGACATTTTCAGGATTTTTACCCTTTTTTCCATTGATATAAACTTGTTGAGCTCTTATCTCCAATGAATCACCTGGTAAACCGATGCAACGTTTGATGTAATGATCCATTTTGTCAAGAGGTCTGGTAACCAAAGGATTCAATCCAGATTGAATGGCACCTGAAAACATTGGGGGAATAGATCCCCGTCGCAAGTCGTAAATACTCCAGGTTCTTTCAGGGAATACATAAACACTGTCACCTTCAGGGTAATTAAAAACGACAGGATCGTTACGATCTATGGTTTCTAATGCTGGTAATCTTTGATACTTTAATTGCGGTTTTTTAATGTATGACTCACCCCCGATCACAGGAATTCTATTATGTAAAAGGGGTAGCATAGCAATGGTCTGAGGCATTCTAATACCATAGTGACCTTTACTTACAAACAAAAAATCTCCAACGACTAAGGAGCCTTCCATGGAAGAGGTTGGGATGACAAATGCCTCAATTAGAAACATACGTATAAACGTTGCGGCAAATACAGCAAAAATGATTGCCTCTGCCCATTCTCTTACAGGGGATTTTTTGAAAGGATTTTGCGCAACTAATTTATTGTATTGCTTCGTATCATTTGCTATTCTTGCAGCTTCAATAGCGTCTAAAATCGATTTTTCGTAAGCTAAAACAGGTCCCTGATAGCTCAAATCTTTTCTAAAACTCAGGTAAATTAAATAGATTGGCGCAAACACTACGACCAGTACATGGTGCCAAAATTGATAAACTTTAAATGATCTCACCAAATCTATCATTATGGCGGCAAAGATGAAAATATTTACAATCGGTATTAGTATTAGTAAACCGTAGCTGGGTTTTCTGCCAACTAATTCTCCACAAACCATAAATTGATACACAGGTACAAATGCTTTCCATACACCTACACCCGCTTTTTTAAATACGGTTGCCAGGGAAATCATTAGCAAAATATAATATAACAGTAAAAATTCGGAAAGACCCATTAGCTTAATTTTTTTAAACGCCAAATATACAAATACTATATTGATTGGACAAATATATTCGTGGAGGGATATGCTAAGATTGGTATTTAAAAAAAAAAGAGCAGCTGCCGAAACCGGAACTGCTCCTGATGGGAGATTATACTCTGTTAAGTGTAGAACAAAACAGCCTTTAAAAACCCAGTTTAGGGACCTAATTTTCTCTTAAGAAACCCCTACAGGTGTTGTGTTGATAGGCTAAAAATGTTCGTCTGAAAAATACCTTTATATGTTCATGAGGTTCTTTACAAATTTCATATGGCAAATCTAAAACGTTTTCTCTGTAATTTATATTTTTTTGTTGATTTCTTATGCAATTATTCATTCCTTAGCAAAAGTTATATGCTTAGTATTTATATATTTGTAAAATAATTATCTATTTAGTTCATTATAAATTTTTTAAATCTTTTGGAACAAAGTCGGTTAATTAAAACAATCGTTGAACTTAATACCAGGGAAAGAGAGCAATTCAGCTTGTTTGTCTCTTCTCCCTACTATAATTTGCACAAAAAAACGACAGAATTTCTCGATATAATTCTCAAACAATTGCAGAACGGCAAGATGGAGTTGCTGGAAAAAGAAAAAATTTTCAAAAAGCTATTTCCTAAAGATTCCTTCGACGAACAGAAAATTCATAACTTGATGTCTGGGTTAAAAAAATTACTGCTCCGTTTTTTAGCTGTGCAACAGTATGAATCTAAAGAAAATGTAGAAGAAATATTCGCCATGGAATGGGCCTATAAAAGAAATCAATTCGAACTGTTAACCAATAGAGCAAAGCAACTTGAAAAAAAATTTGAAAGCGATGTAGTGCAAAAAACAGAACTTACGTTCGCTAAGTATCGGTTAAATTATCTAATGGGTTACTATGGAGGTCAATTTGTCGATAGGTCCAAGTCCGATACTATGCAGCGGATGTTGCATTATCTTGATGCTTATTATCTGGAAGAAAAATTACGCAATGTTTGTCACCTCACCGCGCATAAAATATTGGTAAATGCCAATTATGATTTTGGCTTGTTGACAGAACTCTTACTTTTTATTGAAAATCATCCCGATGTATTGGTTCAAAACAAAGTGATAGCCTTATATTATACTATTCTTAAAAGTTTACAAGACGATAGTAATCCTCAATATTACCTTGCATTGAAGGATATGCTTGGGAATCTTGATCTCAACCTCTCCCCTCAGGACAGGCAAGATTTATACAGTTTTTCCTATAATTATTGTATATCAAAAATAAATAAAGGGGATAAGGCCTATCAACGAGAGCTATTCGAACTTTATCAAAAGGGCTTGGCAGGTGGTGATTTACTCAATAACGGTATCATCAATGAGTGGGATTATAAAAATATAACCACGCTGGGTTGTAGTTTAAAGGAATTTACCTGGACAGAAAATTTTATTCAGGAATTTAAAGATTTTTTACCTGCACATCGAAGGGATAACGCCTACCTATATAATCTTGGTAACCTGTATTACCATAAAAAAATGTTTGATGAGGCTATTTCAGCACTTATTCGGGTTCAGTTTACAGACATAACCTATCACTTGAATACGACCTTTTTAATGATCAGAACATATCATGCCAAGCGGGATACTGATGCTCTGCTCTCTTTACTGGATACTTTCCGGATATATATCATGAGAAATACGCACATTAATACAGACCAAAAAAAGGGGTACACCAATTTTCTTAGATTCACAAAAAAAATGGTGATGATAAAACATCAAATAGAATATTTAGAGGCAAATAAGGCAAATTCTCAACTAAAACAACTCATGGAGCATATTAATAGTACAGAAAATATAATCAATAAATTTTGGCTGGAGGAAGAGTGTAATTCTATCGATATTCCTTAGTCTGTAAAGATATTGTCTGTATCAAACAAATTATCACCGGTAATTCTGTCATACACCTGCATGGTGGCCAGTACATCTTTCTCGCAATATCGTGAAATTCTTTTCAAGTCATTTTCTTCCCAATAAACCTGCCCAACCTGACTACCATCGATATCATCTTTTGGAGATGGAATATCAAAAATAGCAGTCAGTAGTTTTAATGAGGTATAGTTTTTCCAGTCACCAAATTTCCACATTTCCATGGTGTCTATGAAGTAATTCAGTTCCCAGGGTTTTTTTCCACCAATCTTTAATATGTCCGGCAGATCCATGCGGTTTATAATTAATCTGCGGCAGATAAACGGGATGTCAAATTCTTTGATATTGTGTCCTCCCAGCGCGTGGGTCAAAGGGTTTGAATAATGTTTATTTATAAGGTCACAAAATGATTTTAGCAATTCTTCTTCTGATGCCTGGTCGAATGATTTTAGTCGTATTTTATAGTGATTTGCTTCTTTATCATAATAGGCAATGCCCATGGAAATGCAAACGATTTTCCCGAATTCAGCAAAAATAGCTGCTTTGTTTTTAAAACTTTCTTGCAACTGATCTGCTGTTAACTCTTCCTCATTATTTGGATAAAATGATTTAGCTTTGCGTTGCCATAATTCTTGTAAAGCAGGAGGAAGTTCTTCGTAATTTGCAGTTAAACTTACGGTTTCGATGTCAAAAAACAATATTTTTCCTACTTCGAACGATTTAGACATAAAAGAGTTGTATTTTACAATTTTGTTTAATTGATTTTTCAACACTAAGATACTTTATTTTCACTTAAAATGTTAACCCATGAACAACCAACCTTCTTCTGCGTCGAGTTCAAAAAATTTGCTCATTCTGGCCGCAGTCATTATTGCCGTCCTCATCGGTGTCATTATTTATCTGTTTAATAACAAACAGGAATTAACCACAGAAAATCAAGAGGTTAAAACAGAGCTTGACGAAACTATCCAACTCAAGGAAGAATTAGAATTACAATACGAAGAGGCATTAGCTGATCTGGAAAGTCTCAGAGGGGAGAATGAAGCGTTAAATCAATTAATCGATAACCAAAAACTGGAATTGACTGGCCAGAAAAATAGAATTGTTGGCTTGCTGAAAAGATCTAATTCATTGGACAAAGCAAAAGCCGAGATTAGTAAACTCAATGAACAAATTGCCTTCTTTAAGGAAGAAAGAGAACGTTGGGCCCTGGAAAAAGAATCCCTTTTAGCTGAAAAAAATAGACAGGATTCTATTAACCAAACCTTGAATAGCAGATTGGACGAATCTAAACAGACCAATGATTATCTTACCTCTGTAACCAGAGATTTGACGGTGGAGAAATCAAAATTGGAAAAAGAAAAAAGTAGTCTGGCAAAAAAAGTGGATAAAGCGTCCATGATTAAGGCAGATAAAATAAGTGTTAAAACACTGCAGAAAAAAGATAACGGTAAGAATGTTAGCAGGAAAAATGCCGATAATGTCAATTTGTTGGAAATTTGCTTCCTCCCTTTGCCAAATCCTTCCGCTTCAGGCGATGGGGAAAAATTTATAGTCCGGGTGATTTCTCCCCGCGGTGAAACCGTTTCCCTTAATACCAATATCAGCGTTTTTAATCACCCTGAATCTGGCGACGAAATCCAATATACTTTCGAAACAAAAGAAATTCAAACCATTAACGGTACGCAGAATGCTTGTTTTAACTGGGAACCAGCCTCTTCCCTTTTACCTGGTACTTATAAAGTGGAAGTTTATAATAAAGCCTATCTGGCAGGTTCATCTAGCTTTTCACTGAAATAATTAGCTTTGGTAAACTTACTTAGCCCTCTTTTGTTGATGGTTAAAAAATAAAATGGAAAAGGAAGAGTTTATAAATCCTATCGATATAGATAAGGTAGCATTGGAACCTCACCTGCTACCTTATTCTCATTCTGTTGGTGGCGTTGTAATTAAGCCAATTGATAAAGGAAGAATTAAGGGCAGAGCCGTTACCTCTATGTATCAACAAACGGATATCCAGCTGGGACAACTTAGAAAACAAATTGAACTCCTTGCCAAACAAGCTGACGACATCAGGAAAAGAGTCCTCATATCTGAGAAAATTTATGAAGCAGAAATGGCCTTCAATCCGCTCGTTGGTTTCGTCTATCATCTATACGCAAAAAAGAATGGAGCTTACGTCCTTTCTATGATAGCTCCAGAAGAATGGGGCGCAAATCCGCCTTATTTCTTTCAAGCTACAGTAAAGCTTTTTGCAGACCATACCTGGGAAATATTAACAACCAGTGAGGAATTCCCTCAATAAATCTCTGTAGATTAAAAAAAATATATAAAAAAATATCAATTTATTGAGGCATAAATGTTACTTTTTGTATTAAAAATTTAGTTTAACTTATTGATTTTTAGTATTTTATATTTTAAACTATGTATTTTCAAAATTCAGTAATTAGTAAAATTGTACTTATTCTGCTTGATAATTACCCTCATATTTGAATCATGAAAGGAAATAATAGCAAACGAAGTTAGTTAATCCTTACATCTAGTGATTCGATCACTCAATAAATTGTATCAGACTCTGTATCGTCAAACGTGACGTTATATGGTATGTAGATAGCCTCTCAAAGCTCTTTTCAAAGCCGGTTGGATCCACCTTCCGGCTTTTTTTTTGCAAATATATCAAATTTTTAGTTGCCCAGAAGTAACTTAATGCATTTAGGGAGAAAAATAATTATTCCTATAATACTGCTGGTTATAGATATAATTAATACCCCTCCGGCCGATATATCTTTTATTTGTCCAGCTTTTATGTGATAGTCTGGGGAAATAAAATCTACCACATATTCTATCGCGGTATTGAAACTTTCCGCCGACAATACCCAGCCAATGCAAAAAAGTACTATAATCCATTCTAAGGACGATAGATTTATAATCCAACCCAATAAACAAACCAGCATACCAATTACCCCTTGAATTTTTATATTATTCTGACCAGCAAATAATAGTTTTATACCATTTAATGCGTAACCCATACTATCAATAAATTTTTTCATGTCAATCTAAGGTGCTTAATAATCTGAAAATAGTCCTTACGCCATTGGCATTCAACAATTCTATCCACCAAATATAGTGACCTTGCGCCAGAGGTACTTCATATTGTTGTTTTCCATCCCAACAAATTTCATCATTACTGCCCAGTACTTGATTTTTAACTAAATATTTCACCTCATTACCCAATGAATCAAAAATGCGAATATTTACGATGCTTCCACTGTTGACAGGAGAAATGGTACAACATTGAAGTTGATTGTATGGTGTAAACGATGGAGGATTCAAAAAAACGGCCTCATTTACCAGGCTTTGCTCTTTGCCAAAAGACGTATTTTCCCTTCCTGGACTTGCCCCTGTTTTAAATCCTGCCGCACTTAACCAGCCAGATTGATTACTTCCATTACTTTGCGCTCCTTTCCTTTCCAGTGAAATGCCCGTTGTTGATCTCAACCAGGGAGAATGCCAGGCTTTATCGTAGGTGATGATATCTGTTTCAAGTTCATCATAGAAAAGGGACATACTGCCTTGAGTTCTGTTCAATAATGGCGTTTCGCCCGCTATGATTCGTTTATTTTCAGTCGATGATCCATATTGTTGAATTAATGAAGCAGGATTTTCAGTAATGGCATATGGCTCAAAGGGAAAGAGCACTCTTTGAGGGAAGTTAACCTCCTTGCGATCGCCCCAGTGCAGGTAATTCATGTTGATAGGATATTTGGTATTTGCTTGTATTTCTACAAACGGTTTTTGAAAGGGCAGGGCATCAAATAAAATTTCATTGATAAAAATACTTTCCTCTTTTGCAGGCTTTTGTGGAATGGCTAATCGCAGGACTTGCGGCTGATTGTTTTCCTGACCTAAACAGTTCTTCAGTCCTTTTAACACAGTAAAAGGATATATAATGCCTGAATCTATGGTTTTTTTTAAATGCAAAGTCCACTCATTCGATATAGAACCCTTAGCTATAGACTTTATTTCCAGACCCTGATTTGTAAATAGGGATAAATCGGAGGTGTCGGGCCATTTTAAAGGAACATGGGCAATAAATTGAAGGGTATCTGCAGAGGATGGAAAAATATGGTCTGCCAAAGGCTCAAAAAAGGGAAGCGCCAAAGTAAATGCGTCATTTTCTATCCCCATGCTGTGGCCCATGTCATTGGAGCAGGAAATCCAGTTTAATAAACAATCCGATAAATGAGATAAACTTCTTTTTTCCAACGATTTTCCCGTTGCCACCGAGTGTTGCCATGCCGGAAATATCCCGTAAGTCATCTTATCTAAATTTACCCCCAATTCCATTAATTCCAGGGTTCCTCCCGCATTTGGCAAAGAAGGAAAACTGGATGAACCAAAAGTGTGCTTCACTTCTTTAAAGAGTAGGCTATCTTTTAGGTGATGAAAAACTAAATATTCTCCTGGAGATAAAATCAGGTCGGGTAATTCCAACGTGCTTTTATTGACGATAATTTTTGCACTGACTAACTGAATAAATTGCTTTGTAGGATTATGTAATTCTATAAACTCAGCTTGCTTCCCACTCGATGGTGCTGCCAGTATTTCCGTAAATAATAAATCGCCGGAAAGCGGTTTAACGCCCATTTTTTTGTCGAAATAAAAGGAAATATTATTTTCATTTTTGCTTCTATCAATTACTTTTCCCTGAAATTCGTAGGTAATATTTGGCTTAATGGTATCAAAATAAAAATGCAACAGGTAGGGATTGACGCTATCCAATGTTACAGATTTTATGGTTTTTTTTTCTCCTTCAACTTCGCGACACTGGAAATCTAACAGTTTATTTGTGGCTTTATCTAATGGTTTTGAAAAATAAATTTCCAAATGCTGTAAGAAATTTACTGACCATTTATCTACCACTGGTTTTGTCAAATCTAGTAATAGCCCTTCCATTTTCCAGTCATCGAAATTAAATTGTTTAGCCCGACTTGCGGTATAAGTGAGTAATAAGCCCGTATAGAAACCTTTTAATTCCTCTTTACCAGCATAATCAAAGGAGGGGAGCCAAATTTGGGAGCTATCCGCTTTGGTAAATACCTGCCATAATCCTTTTTCATCTAATTGGACACGGAAAGAAATGTTAAACGCTTTATCGCCTAAAATACCAGGTTTACTCTCCGCCAAAAGCGTTCGCTGGTTATTTTTCTGACGAAATAAACTTAATTTATCCTGATCCCCCGTCTCTCCGCCAACTTGCAAAAACCAGGCATATTCAGCATTTTTCAGATTTGGGTGAGAGGAAGCCAGATAAATCTTTAAATTATTTTGTGGAGATGGTGAAAAATCGAGGGAAACATTAAGTTCCCACCATAGCGGTTCCCCATATTTTATTGGAGCATATCGCATAATTTGCGATTCATTTTGAGGATTGGGAGAAATATGATTCAAATAAAGTCTATTATTCAAAATAGTAAATCTGGATATATTTCCTTCAAAATACGATGGAACAGATTGATTATCAAATTTTTCTGACCACGGAATGGACTGGGCAGTTAAAATCTGAACACTGAATAAAAATAAAAAAGATGGGACTTTCATGTTATAGTTGTTAATGATATAAAAGAATGCGTTTATATTTGTCCCCTAATTAAGATGGCCGCAAGGTCTTTCCTTTTTGGATAGCTTTCAAGCCCATTTTACGTAAAAAGCAATTTGCCCTAACCTACCTTTTTTAAATGATAAAAAATTAACACATGAAGTTAGCAGTCGTTGGCGTAACTGGTTTAGTAGGTAATGTCGTTTTAGAAGTTCTACAAGAAAGAAATTTCCCTGTGTCGACATTTATCCCTGTAGCTTCCTCCAGATCGGTAGGAACACAGGTTACTTTTCGGGGGGTGGAATATCCCGTTGTATCTATGGAAGATGCTATTGCAGCAAAACCTGATATAGCTATTTTTTCTGCCGGAGGAGATACCTCTCTTCTTTGGGCGCCGAAATTTGCTGAGGTGGGTACCATTGTGGTGGATAATTCTTCCGCCTGGAGAATGAATCCTGACCATAAATTAATCGTTCCGGAAATTAATGCGGATAGCCTTACGCCCAATGACCGGATTATTGCCAATCCAAATTGTTCCACTATTCAGATGGTTGTCGCTTTGGCGCCCTTGCATAAAAAACTTAAGATCAATAGAATTGTCATTTCTACGTATCAGTCCATAACGGGAACAGGTATGAAGGCGGTAAAGCAATATCAGTTGGAAAAAAAGGGATTTGTTCCTAAACCGGAGGAAATGGCTTACCATTATCCTATTTTTGAAAATTGCATACCTCAATGTGATGTATTTTTGGAAAATGGATACACGAAGGAGGAGATGAAACTGGTGTTGGAAACGAAAAAAATCATGAGAGATGATACCATCAAAGTGACTGCCACCGCCGTGCGCGTACCGGTTTTAGGGGGTCATTCTGAATCGGTGAATGTTTCCTTTGAAAGAGATTTTGATCTCGCCGAAGTAAGGCAATGGCTAGCCGACGCGCCAGGTGTTTTTCTTTCCGACGATCCGGCAGCGTTCCAATATCCAATGCCGTTATGGAGTAAGGGTAAAGACAGCGTTTTTGTTGGAAGATTGAGAATAGATGATTCAGCGCCTAATACGTTAAATATGTGGATTACCGCCGATAATTTGCGTAAAGGGGCAGCAACCAATGCCATTCAAATCGCAGAATATCTTGTCGAAAATAGTTTGGTTTAACCTTTTACCGCACAGAATGGTTGTTTTTAGTGAACTTATTGTATTTTTAAACATTATTCATACTCACTTTAGTTTAGATTCAGAAAACTGGCACACATCATGAAGAATAGAATTGTTTTTTGGGGTAAAAATGAAAATTCAGAGAAATTGCTTCTCGCTCTGGAGTTATTAGCAGAAGAGGGTAAAGTTAATGTCATTTCCTTTCCAGAAGCTTTAGTTTCTGAAGAGTTCAACCAAGCGTTAACTAAAGATTGGCGGGATGGCAAAACAGTTGATTTTCCTGAAGGGTTCACTTCAACGTTGGTAGAATTGACCGTTACTGGAAGTATTTTGCCGGCAGGTATTACCGCTGAAAAAATGGACCTCGTTACCAGAGCTCAGGCAGAATGGAATTTTTCTATTCTCTCCTCCAGACTCTTCCGTTCTTATCAGTCAGAACTAAATGAGTTTAAAGACAAAGTAGAGCGTGCCCTGAATTTCGATAAAAATATGTGGGATGAGCTGAAAAGCTTTTGGGATCGTGTGCAGGAACAAGCGCGTGATAAAAGTCTTTTTAGAGAACACAGTGAACACCTGAGACAAGAAACGAATGAGTTGTTCGGTAAATTAAAGGATCTAAGAGGTAAATTGGACGAGGAATTCGATCGTACTTCAAAGACCCTTTACGAAGACATCGTAGCTAAATTAAGTGATATAGAAAATAAAGTTCGCGAAGGTATTCGTTTACAACCTCTTTTTGATGAACTAAAAGATATTCAGAAAAAAATAAGAGAGGTCAAATTAAATAGAGACCATAGAAATAAGATTTGGGATAAATTAGACGCTACCTTCAAAGTTTTAAAGGAAAAAAGATTCGGTCCCGAAACCGCTGACGATAATAATCCCTTGGTTAGAATCCAAAAAAGATATGAGGGCTTGATGGCCGCAATCGATAAAATGGAAAGTTCTGTGGGTCGCGATATTGAGGAATTAAATTTCCAGAACGGCAAAGTTAATACTTCTTTCGGTCAGCTTGAAGCGCAAATCAGGCAGGCAAAAGTGGCTATGATTGAAGAACGCGTTCGTTCTAAAAAAGAGAAATTAACCGAAATGTATGCTACCAAAACGGAATTAGATCGTAAAATGGAGCAACTTCAGGAAAAAGAGAAGAGGAAGGCGGACGAAATGCTTAAAGAGGATGCAAAAAAAGCTGCTCAGGAGAAAATTGCCAATGAAATAGCTGCAGCTAATGCAGCCCGCGAAAAGGCAAAAGGGGAAAAAGAATCGCTGTTCGATGCTGCTACCAATATGCTCGGTGATTCTTTTACCGATATGGTGGATACCGTTAAAGCAGTAGCCGAAGTGGTCGAAGATCGTATCGAAGACAAAATAGATGAGATAAAAGAGATTTGGAAAGATAAGAAAGAAGAAGAATCCACTAAAGAGGAAGAAACCGACAAAAAGGAGGACGAAGAAAAAAAGGATTAATTTAAATTTCTTAGATAATATTTTAGCAAAAGGAGGCTGTCTAAAAAGGTAGCCTCTTTTTTTTATGCTTTTATAGGTTAAAAATACCACCTGACACCTGGTTTTGAATCAGGATTTACAGGATTTTGAGGATTAAAAATGACGTCTTTGTTTTGAGAATGATGGTTATTTGAAATTTATCTTTAACACCTGGTTCTGAATCAGGATTTACAGGATTTTGAGGATTAAAGAGAACGTCTTTGGTTTTTATATAATGGTTATTTGTAGATGGATACTTTTTTATAAATTCCAAGGGGCGTAGCTCTGCCATCTTTTTACAGCTACTTGTTCAGTCTCCTTATCCTTATATTGCGGAAATCAATGGGTTGTCCCTCACTTTGTAGCGCGATGAACCCACTGTCGAGCAATTTACCATCTATTTTTATTTCAGGATCGTAATTATTGGCCACACCACCACCTATTTGTGGTTTCGTATATCTCAAAACGGTATCACCGTTAATGATATGAGTGACCATTTCACTGCCCCGAACGATTAATTCTGCTTTTATCCATTCGTCCTTTTGATAGGTTTTGGAAGTTGAATTGATGCAATGACGGGGATCTATTTTTCCATTAAATACTACATCGGTGCCAGGAGAACACATGTTACCGGTGGGTCGCGGTTTCCCATCGGCCAGTTGGGCTAAAAACTGCATTTCTACACTGATAGGCCAATCTTGCTCCTTTCTCATCGTCCGGGGATCCTGGGAATGGAACATAATGCCACTGTTTAATTCTGTATATCCCGGAGCATCTTTTCGCCAGGGCTCCGCAAAACGGTACTCCATTTTCAAATGAAAATGTGAATACGAGGTATTATGATAAAGGTGACCATACCGGTTATTAAAGGTATCATACTGGTCGTAACTTACCCGGATCATCTTGTCTTCCACCCTAAAGGTTTGCCCATAATTATCACCTACCTCGTGATGATGAATTTTTACCGTCCAGTCATTTATATCTTTTCCGTTAAATAAAGAATGCCACGATGTTGATTCTCCGCGGTTTTGTAAACTGGCGCAACCGCTAAAGAACAGGGTAGTGGATATCCAAATAAATAATAAGGCTATGTTAAAAGGTAAGGGTGTTTTCATAGGATTTGGCGTTCTTTAAATTTCTCTGATTAAGGGTCTGGTTAAACAAGTTGGTCCACCTCCTCCGGGCAAACAAATAGATTTTCCGGGGAAAGCAATAACCTCGCAACCCGCTTTTTCCAACCTTTCTTGTGTGATAGGATTTCCCTCCACCAGCAAACATTTGCCAGGTGCGATAGCTAAAACGTTACAACCCATGCTATCCCATTCCTCGTCAGGAACCTCTACCAGATTGAATCCACGTTCCAACAAGGTGTTTCTTAGGGAAATAGGCATTAAAGGGGAATAAACGACGGCAACGGATGCGTTTACCGGACTAAATATGGACATCAGGTGAAAAACATCGTCCTGACCCTTATAATGGGGAAGAGAAAAAACCAATACCTCAATGCCTTTTGGATTCAAAAATGCTTTTAATTGCATGATTCCCTCCTTATTGGTTCTGTAGGAATGCCCCACAGCCAGCGTTTTCTCGTCTATCCAGGCTACATCGCCACCTTCCAGGGTGCCCGGGGATTTGATTTCACCCAAAATATCCAATCCTAGGGATTTAGCAGCCAAAGCAACCTCGATATTCTCATTTTTCCTAGCTGCTTTGCCCATATTTCCAATGATTAAGCCAAAATCGGTAGCCAGCGAGGTATCCCGACAATAAATGGCATCGATATTGGTTTTTTCTGAAGTGGGCAAGGTGAAAATAGTAGCACCCGTTTGTTCCAATAAGCGTTGGAAATAATCATATTCCTTTAACGCCAGGGTATAGTCTGGCGCTGACAGATAATTCAACATTTGCCATTGCTCCTGAATATTAGCTTCACTGACAAAACTATTTTTTGCCAGATGCAACAAGATGGATTTTATTTTTCCATATTCACTATGACAGGTCTCTCTCATTTCAAAGGTTGGGAAGGATTACTTTTAATTAACCAAATGTATATTGGAATGCCTAAAAGGAGGAGGATAAATCCCCAGTAAACTACCTCGTAACCTGCTCCAATAACTGCATACATAGAATAAATGAAGGCAACTAAAGCGATAGATAATTGAATTAGCCAGCGAGGGTTCTTTTTAAAGGAAATTGTTAAAGCGTAGGTAGCTGATGAAAAAATATAAGGAATTAATACACTAATCGTTGTCAATAAAATCATAAATTCAAAAGCTTTCACTAAGCCCTTGGTATAATTCATTAATAATAAAATAGAGATCAATACACTGGACAATACAATACCCACTGCTGGGGTAGATTTACTATTTTGTTTTCCAAAAACGGCTGGAAAAACCTTATCATTTGCCGCAGCTAAAGGAATTTGTCCCTGTATGAGAATCCAACCATTTAATGCACCAAAAGTAGATATGAGAACGCCTGCTGCGACAAAATTTCCTGCCCAGGGTCCCCATATTTTAGTGGCAGCATCGGCAAATGGCGCTTTCGATTGAATGAGTTCCTCTGGTGGCAATATGCCCATGACGGCAAAACTACCTAACATATAAACGAGAGCGGTCAAGAGCGTGCCCCAAATAGTGGCTCGTGGAATGGTTGTTTCAGGATCTTTCACGTTGGCAGCTGGAATGGTAGCGCATTCCAAACCCAGGAAGGCAAAAAGCGTCAGTGTCGTTGTAGCAGCCAAAGCACCTCCAATCGTGTTTTCTCCACGAACCATTGGCGTTAAATAGTCCATATTGACATAAAATATGCCTACGATGGAAACCATTAGTAGGGGCGTCAACTTTAGAATAGTGGTGACTAACTGTACCGTTCCTGCCGTTTTGATTCCCCGGGTATTTACCCAGGTTAAAAACCAGATGACACTCAGGCCAGCTGAGATGGCAGCGATAGGATGTTCTCCGATAGTTGGAAAGAAATGACTTAAATAACCAATTAAAGCAACGGCAATGGCAGCATTGGTACACCAAACAGAAATCCAATAACCCCAGGCGACCCAAAAGGCAGCAAAATGACCAAAACCCTCCCTGGTATAAACGTAAGGACCACCAGTTGTTCCGGGATATTTTTTACTAAGAGCTGCAAAAACAAGGGCTAATCCAATGGCACCAAGGGCAGACAGCGCCCAGCCAAACATACTTATTCCACCGTAAGCAGCGAGGGAGGCGGGTAGAAAAAACACCCCTGAACCTATCATATTCCCCATGACCAGAGCTATGGTAGGCCCAAAACCAATCTGATGTTCTTCACTTTTTTGTCCCATGTTAAATTTTTTGTTTCGTTTGATTCTTTTAATATTTTAAAAAAATGAAATTAACTATAATTTCTAAAAGTCATAGATTATTTAATAGGTTTGATAGAATATTTTATGGGTTAACCGTTATTAATTGTATAATAGCGTACTTTTTTAACAAATAAATTTTCTATATTATGAAAATGAATAAAATGATTTTCCTTTCGTTAGGATTATTTTCGTTTGTAATGCTCGGCGCACAAGGTAAGGGAGGAAGAATATTATATGAAGTAACGGTTAATATTCATCGTAATTTACCTCCTGAAAGAGCTGAGGAAATGAAAAAATTTGTACCAGAATTCCAGGTGTCAAATTTAGAATTGCTTTTTAATGAAACCATGTCTCTTTGTAAGAATGCGGAGAAACAACCTGAAGCACCTCCCGCAGCTACAGAACAAGAGGGAATGATGAGGAGATTTATGATGCGTCGTTCTGCTAATGTCGTGTTTAGAAATTTAAAGGAAAAACGTTCTATTGAACAGACTGATTTCATGGATAAGACCTTTCTAATATCTGATGAAACGGAAAAAATGGCCTGGAAAATTACAGGGGAACAGAAAATGATTAATGGTTATCTGGCCATTGGCGCTTCTTACCAAGATTCATTGATGGGTAGAGAACGTCGCATAAAAGCGTATTTCACGCCAACGATTCCAATTAGTGCTGGCCCACAAACTTACGCGGGTCTTCCTGGATTGGTTATTATGGTCGATATTAATGAAGGAGCTCAAACCTTGATTGCAAAGGAAATTACCCTGGATCCTGCTTTATCTGCTGGAATTGTAGAGCCTGATAAGGGTAAATTGGTTACCCGTAAAGAATACAATGCGATTGTGGCGGAGAGAATGAAAGAAATGGGAGCTAATGGTCAAGGTGGCTTCCAAATAAGAATGAGTGGTCCCCGTAATTAAATGAATCTTATTAAATGCTAATTATCGAAGAAAGCCTTGTCTTCCATAATTAGCATTTAATTAGGTCTAAAGCATTCTTCCCTGGCTTTTATTAAAAGCGTCAACTTCAGGGTTTTCTGCAGCGAATCTGGCTGCTTCTTTGACTCTTCCCTCTTTGAACGCTGCTTCTCCTTCCGCCCGGCTAAGCGCAAGTTCAACCTCCCCTTTTTTAACTACCTCAGCTAAAGCAAAGAAACGAGATCGGATATTGTCCATTGAAATAAATGGTGCTATGGGATTTGGAATATTCTTTTCATCCAAAAAAGTACTAAAATCTCTGACACTTTCAGAAATAATCTGATTTTGAGAATCATCAAATGGAGTAGTTTCATCAAACGGAAAAGTTTCTGCTTCTTCTGCTAAGGTCCCAAAAAAACCTTCTGCCGCACTTTTAACGGTAACAGGTATTTTGAGTTTACCTATGCCACTTTCCGCAAAAGAAAAACTATGCATTGCGAATTTATTTTTATCGCCCATAATAGCACCTGTTGCTGCTCCTGACATGTGATCTGCAACAGCCAAGCCGCCAGATAAGGCAGCCCCTGCTTTGGCAATTCTTGGTGCGTTTCTTGCCACTGAACCAAGCGCTCTACCTAACATTAACTGGGCTACACCCTCGTTTTGAATTTTTTGAGCCCTGGCGTCGCTCATAGATTTTAACTGAGTTAATTTTCCGTGATGATTACTTTGATCAGCTGCCGTTTTTATCCGGATTAATTGTTGAGTATCTGCATGATTTTGTAAGCCATCAATACTTTTAGGTTGAATAGTATTTGCATGATTTGCAATGCCTAATTTATTCTTATTTAACTCTTTGGCAGTAATCGAAGCACGCATTCCCATTCATTTTAATTTAAAGTTTAAAAGTAATTTAAATTTAATAAATTAAACCTAAATAATCAATTTTCCCTAATAAAAAATAGGTTCCCTGTTATAAAAATCAGGAAACCTATTTTGATAAATTATATAGTTATATTTCAAAAATACTTATCTCATAAACATACGCATTCCTCCCGCTGGCATGCCCATTTGATTTCCTCCCATTCCTTTTAATGTGTAAGTGAAGCTCAACATGAAATACCGTCCTAAGGATCTGATTTGCTCATCGGAAGTGTAATTGAAATCGGCATTACGACTAATGCCCGTATTTTTATTCAACATGTCAATAGCCGCTAATTTTAATTCACCGCGTTTATCTTTCAAAACGAATACAGAAAGTCCTGAATTCCAGATTGGAATGGCCTGGTTGAATCCTGCGCTCAATCCTGAGTAAATCTCATAATCTAAATTAGTAGAAAGATTAATCGCCTTTTTGAATAGCGGAATATTTATATTGGCGGTGTAGGTTTTTACGCTAAACGATCTCGCGTTTTGAGTAGCTATAGAATAGGAGGTGTTTGAATTACGCCAATCCATTCCAATTTGCCAGTCAAATAAGTCCTTTTTCTGATTTTCAATGGAAATTCCTCCGGAAATATTAGTTGAATTAGTGGTACTCAAAGCACCGTTAATATAAGTTAATCCCTGGTTCATCACAATGCCTGCATTACTGTTGATTCTTAATTTCAAGGGCTTGATACGCGTGCCAAAATTAGCGCGTGTCGATATATTTAAGTCGTTCGCCACGTTTTCCGGGCGGGTAGTGGTGATGTATCGATCATCGATAACCTGCGTATTCCTGATTTTATTTTGCGTGTAACCTATGTTCGAAAATATAAAAAGATTGGTCATTGAAAACTGATTGAAGCTAAAGAATCTGACGCCCATGTTGTGGCTATATTCAGGTCTCAAATCTGGATTACCTACATATATATTCAAAGGATTACTATTATCAACCAAGGGTTGAAGTTGAGTCAAAGAGGGTTCCCTTACATTGGTAGAGTAGTCGGCAGATAAATTTTTACCTTTTCCAACTTCCCAACGCATTCTTACCGCCGGTAAAATATTGGTATATTTCTTTTCAATGTTTTGTTCAGTGAGGATAAGTTCACCGGTTAACAAAGAATATTGGATACTGGCTCCCGCAGTAAGATTGAATTTTTCTCCAGAAAATCGGTAGTTTCCCCCACCTCTGTGATAATTATAATCAGTAGTATACTTATTACTTAGTTGTGAATTAAATTTTTCGAAAGGATTAAGGCCAAAGGCCAGATCATACACTTCCCGAAACTGATTATTATCATTATGGCGATAATCATAATTCATTTCCAGGTATTGCTTTTTAAACAAAGGTTCAGTGTAGGAAAGCCTAACCCCGTAAGAAATCCGTTCATTATCCTGGGTAAATCTTTGCTTTATAGTATCAATTCTACTTTTTCCTGCCTTAAAAAAGGTATTTTCCGATAAATTCTCACCAAAATTGCCATCATTATTCAGATTGAATGAAAAATTGGCAGAATAGCTTCTTCCAGGTTTTGATAATTTTCTTCTGTACAATAAATCGTTAGTTACCTGACTGGCACTACCTTCGCTGGTATTTGTGCGAATATTGCTGTTAGATGGCGAATAATCGGCATTAAGCGTTTCCGTTTCACCTTCGTAAAGAGTATTACTGCCTCTGAAAGTAACACGGGAAGTTAATTTAATAGATTGGAAAGAATCGAGTTTATGATCTAAAACCACATTGAGTCTGTGACTTTGATTTTGGCTATTCTGTTTACTATCTTCTGTATTAAAAAAGGTCCTGTCGGCAAGGAAATTTTCTCTGAAAAGCGTTCTATCAGTTTGCTTATCCAATAGGGAATAGAAATAACTACCGTTCAATTCTGTTTTATCACTTAAGGTATTCGTATAATTTAAACCACCTGAATAGGTATTTGTAAATCCGGTATTGTTTCCATTATTTATAGGACTATCTCCATCGATTTGAACGCCACCACCTCGGGACATACCGCCGGTAAATCCGACATATTCTTCAAAAGAGAAGCCCTGATTATTGATATTATTGGCCATACCGATAAAAGAAATCTTTTCCTTGGAACCAAATTTATTGAGACTTGCTTTGCCTTGAAATCTGCCTTCAGATCCAACACCTCCGTTTAAGTTACCAAAACTACCTTTCCGGCTATCTTCTTTTAGGGTAAGATTAATGGTTTTTTCCCTTTGGCCGTCATCGACGCCTGTAAATTCAGCCTGGTCTGATTTTTTATCAAAAACCTGAATTTTATCGATGGCACTGGCGGGTAAGTTTTTAGTAGCCATTTTAGGATCACGCCCGAAAAACTCTTTGCCATCTACTAAAATCCTATTTACGGTTTCACCCTGAGCCTGCACATTTCCCGATCTATCGACCTGCACGCCCGGTAATTTCTTCAATAATTCCTCCACATTGGCATTGGGTTGAACCTGAAAAGCGGCAGAATTATATTCCACGGTATCCTTCTTTATGGTCATCGGGTTCCTTTCACCTTCTACCGTAATTTCATTTAGCAAAGTGCTTTGCGCCTCTAAGGAAACTTTTCCTAAATCTATGGAAGGGCTCGATGTAGAAAATGAGACCGATTTATAAAACGACGTATATCCCAGATAGGTGATATTTAACAAGAAATCGCCTAAGCTAATTTTTTCAAATTTAAAGCGACCATCATTTTCAGAGAGGGCGAATTCAACAAGTGTCGAATCTGTTTTCTTAAGTAACATCACTGTAGCGGAGCTTAGCGCTCCTCCCGTAGAATCAGAAACGACTCCGGTTAATTTACCTATATTTTGTGCGGAAAGATTTCCACAAAATAGAAGTCCAAGGGTTAGGATAAAAATAATTAATTTTAAGTTCGTTGACATAGATTTGGTTTAACTTATTTTACGACACAAAGCAAGTCTATTTATTCTAATTTCCAAATTATTTTAAATCAAAGTGCCAAATAACTCTACGAAAGGACTAAAAACGCCGCTATTTTATTTTTAACGTCATTAATATGAAGGGAATCCACTGGAAATAGATAAAATAAAATATATTTGCAAAATAATTGAAGGTCTCGTAGTAGAATGGATACTACGTGGGTCTCCGGAACCCGAGATACAGGTTCGATTCCTGTCGAGACCACTTGTTGCAGTTAATTGAACATTAAAATATTTTTTATTTATAGTTAGTATTTCAATGCTTAACTTTAAGAATATAGTGGTTCTCTATGTAGGACATCAAACAAAATCTTTATTTTTTTAGAAAAAAAGATAGATAGTATTATTTTAACCAAATTATTTATAAATTTGAATTAATTTTCATGTGTAAATCAAATGTTTAGCGTGAAAATAAATCTCCCAGATTCTACATTTAGAACCACATCATTAATTTTCGGAGCATGTTAAAGAAAATATTTTATTCGTTACTTGTCCTTCTAGTAACCAGTTTTGTCGCAAATAGCCAAACTACTGACGATGAAATAATGCCTTGGGATCAACAAGCAAATGGAAAAGACAAACCAAAGAAGGAAAAGAAAGCACCTAAACCCTCAAAAGAAAAGAACGAGGAGGTTGCACCCCCAATGGAAGCTGAAATGCCTGAAACAGAGAATCCCGAAGCAGATAAACCTACAGGATACTCTCCTGGTTCTGGTTTCGAAGTTGGCTTAAGAGGTGGTCTCTTTCAGATTTTAGGTGAAGTTAAAAGGGGTGGGCCTGACTCAGTCGGTGGACTTTCAAATTATGGTTTTGCTGGTAGCCTTAGGTTTGCCTTAGATAATATCTTTTCTCTGCGCGCAGAATTCCTTTACGGAAAGGCAGCAGGTAATTCCGATGGATTAAATCCTTCGCTTCGTGGTTTCACATCTACCTGGATGTCAGGTTCTATGTGGGGTCTTATAAATCTTAATTCTTTGGCTTCCGCAGACAAGGAAAAAAAATTGGCCATTAATTTGATGGTCGGTGGTGGCGCAAACTCATCAACAATAAAGAAATTTGGAACTATTATTTCCAGACCAACGGAGGCTGAAACTACTATAAGGAAATTTGATTTTTCGAATAATCCTTTTCATGCTGGTGTAGGTCTTAACCTTGCTTACAGGGTTTCTCCCAATCTTAGCATCGGGCTTGAACATCAAACAATGATGGCTATGGGTGAAAGAAAAGATCTTTTGGATGGATGGGACAACGGCTTAGAAAATCCTACTTCTTCTCAGACAGATTATAATGATTATATTGGATTTACCAATCTTAGCTTAAATTATATTATTGGTAATAAAACAGGTGATTCGCCTGCTTTTTGGAATAGCCCGTTAAAAAATGTAATCAGAGAAATTGAAGGTATTAAAACAAATATAGGAACAGGGGGAAAAATTCCTATTCAAGATACAGATAATGATGGCGTTTTAGATGAATTTGATCTGGAATTGAATACGCCTCCCAATGCCTTGGTAGATACACGTGGTCGTACCCTGGACAGTGATAAAGATGGTGTTCCTGATTATTTGGATAAACAACCTTTTTATGCTCCGCTGGAAGGAGAGCAGGTAGATGCAGATGGTGTTATTGTTAATGGAAATAATACTTCAGGTGGTGCAGGTTCAACAGGCGGAGGAATGAATCCTCGTCCAGGTGGTAGCGGTGTAACTGAAGCCAGAGTAAAGGAAATAGTGGAACAGGCTTTCCAACAACGTGAAGCAACAGGAGGTGGATCTTATGGTGGTGGTGCCGTCGTAGAATGGTTTCTTCCTATGATTCATTTCGAAATGTCAAGCAGTAACATCCGTAATTCAGATATTGGAAATCTATCTTCTATTGCCAGAATGATGAAATCAAATAAGAGTATGAAGTTGTTAGTAATAGGTTACACAGATAAGACGGGTGGGGAAGATATCAACCAAAAACTCTCTTTTCAACGGGCAAACGCCGCTATTGATTATTTTGTGAATAAACAAGGCATAGCACGTGATAGATTTGTATTAAATTATAAAGGTAAAGATGATAATATCGTGGAGGCAAATAGCAGCTTCATGAATCGTCGTGTGGAATTCCAGGTGGCAAAACCTGGTGATTCAGATATGCCCGCTCCTACCGGGAATTAATCAGGTTAAAAACCTATGGAAAAAGGAGGCTATCAAAATGATAGCCTCCTTTTTTTTGGCAATATCCTGACCCTCAGGGGTCAGGATATTGAAAAACCGACCCCAGAGGGGTCGCATGTTTCTAGCTTTTTGACGCCAGGGGCATAATGGTATATTGGGGAATTTTTGCCGCCAGGGGCATAATGGGATTTTTAGACAACCTCCTTTTTTGTTTTTTCTTCCTTTTTTCAATTGGTAAAAATAAAAATATGATTTATTTTTCAAGACATATTAAATAAAAATTGTAAGTATAAAAAATATAAAGTCAATATTTAACGAGAACATATTATAAATTATTTTACTATAAAGCATTGAATTTCAGTGTTTACAAAGGCTTTTCATTTCTAATTTGGCTTACGATTTGCTTTACCCCACACGTGAACCGGAATAAACCGTTTCATGCATTCAGGTAAAATGAAACTCATGAAAATTAAAATCTACCTCCTGGCATTATTAATGATTCCCGCGCTAACTATTTCAGCGCAAAAGGAATCGACGGTTACCCTTGGGCAACTACTGGTTAAATTCAAACCACAAGTAGTTCCGGAAAATTTCATGGTTGGATTTCAAACTTATGCCAGAGATGGGGGAGGTATCTGGTTAGAAAAAAAATTGAGTAAATCGGCTAATATCAACTTGATTGGCTACGATACATTAACGGTGAATGCGCTAAATTTACTGGAGGAAATTAAAAAAGACCCACAGGTTGAATATGCCTGTTTTGACATCTCTGTTCAGTCAAGAGGAGATATGCCGGATGATCCAAATTTAGCGTCACAATGGGGTCTGTTTACTATTGGAACAGAGAAAGTGTGGGAATTAACCAAAGGGGGCGTATCTGCATTAGGTGACACCATTGTAGTGGCCATTCTCGACACTGGTTTCGATATTAATCATGAAGATTTGAAGGGTAATATCTGGATTAACAAAGGGGAAAAACCTGGTGATAAATTGGATAACGATCAGAATGGCTATATCGATGATGTCTCAGGATGGAATTTCATACACCAAAATGCCACCCATATTGCCGATAATCACGGTAGCTCTGTAGCGGGTATTATTGGGGCCAAGGGAAACAATGGAAAAGGAATTTCAGGAATGAACTGGCATGTTAAATTGATGGTTTTTGAAACTCGGTTGGTAAGCGATATCATTGCCGCTTATGACTACATTATAGATCAAAGGGAACGATATAACAGAACCAAAGGGAAGCAGGGGGCTTTTGTGGTTACAACGAATGCCTCATTTGGTGTAAATAAAATAAAGTGTGTGGACCAGCCTTTGTGGGGTGAAATGTATGACCGTCTTGGTGCTGCGGGTATTTTATCAGCAGCCGGAGCGGCTAATAATCCCTGGAATGTGGATGAAGTGGGGGACATGCCTACCACCTGTAAAAGCGATTATTTAATAACCGTTCTGAATACTAATCCTAAAGATGAGCGATACGCCGGATCTGCTTTCGGTGCCGTTTCTATAGATATGGGTGCTCCGGGACAGAATTCTTTTTCTACCAGGAATAACAATGAATACGGTGTTTTTCATGGAAATTCTGCCGCATCTCCTCATCTCGCAGGAGCTATAGCGCTTCTTTATAGCATTCCCCGTCAGAAACTCGCTGAAGACGCTATGGCCTTTCCGGCACAAACTGCCATGAAAATTAGAAATTTATTGCTAAATAATGTCGATAAAGTGCCTTCTCTTGTATCTTTAACCTCCACAGGGGGCAGGCTTAACGTATTTAGCAGTATGTTGAAGTTATTGGAAATCTATCCGGAGAAGAAGCCCGAGATGCCAACGGGTAAGTTACTGGTTTACCCTAATCCGAGCATAGACGAAATATATGTTGAAATAGCAAAGCCTGAAAATGAAACAGGTCTTTTATCTATCTATAATGCCATGGGACAACAGGTAAAGCAGATTTTCATGCCAGAGGGAGTGAATAGGGCCAGAGTGATAACAAATGGTTGGAAACCAGGAAACTACTGGGTATTCTCTCCAGGCGTTTTTAATATTCAACAGGCTACTTTTATTGTTCAGGGGCAGTAAAAGGTTTTCTCTGAATATTTTATTACCTAAATTTGTATTTTTCTTTTAGAAAATAAAAAAACGGTTTATATTTGCAACCGCTAAAGCAAATGGCAAGGCTCCGTAGCTTAATTGGATAGAGCATCTGACTACGGATCAGAAGGTTTCAAGTTCGAGTCTTGACGGAGTCACTCTTTTTTGCAGAGCTTTAAATAAATGCAATTATGTCAAAAGTTTGTCAGCTGACAGGTAAGAGACCAATCGTCGGCAACAATGTATCGCACTCAAATAGGAAGACTAAGCGTCGGTTCCTTCCTAACCTTAAGAAAAAACGTTTCTTTATACCAGAAACGGGTGAATGGGTTACATTACGTATTTGCACTGCTGCATTACGTAATATTGATAAATACGGTATTCATCTATATCTTCAGATGTGTGCTAAAAAAGGATTTGACACAGGGATAACTCTCTAGGTCTTTATAATTAACCATCATGGCAAAGAAAAGTAAAGGTAATCGTATCCAAATTATTTTGGAGTGTACCGAACACAAAAAATCAGGTCTTCCGGGTACATCAAGGTATGTGACCCAAAAGAACAGAAAGAATACGCCTGATAGATTAGAGCTAAAGAAATATAACTCTATTCTTAAAAGAGTAACTGTTCACAGAGAAATTAAATAATTTTTGGATTTTTAAAATCATCCTGTCATGGCAAAAGTTTCTAAAAACGCCAGGGTTGCTCAGCGTGCTGCGAATGTAGGTTCCGGTCGTGATTTCGTTAAAATCGTCGTTAGTGTCAAAGACCCTAAGACTGGCAATTACAGCTATAAAGAATCAATGATTCACAAAGATAAAAAAGACGAGTTTCTGGCTAAACAGAAATAATCTTTTTATGAATCATCTTTTAAAGGGGACTTTTCTTTGTTTAAGAAAGGTCCCCTTTATTTCATTTGATATAATTTTGTTCAGATGTCTATGCTAAATAGGATTTTTGGGAAAAAGGAAAAGGAAGATCTAAACAAAGGTCTGGAGAAAACAAGAGAGTCCCTGCTAGGTCGCCTTTCTCGTCTGGTTGTCGGCAAGTCTTCTGTCGATGATGATTTTCTCGATGAGTTAGAGGCCATTCTTATGTCCTCTGATGTAGGTCTCGAAACAACAAATAAAATTATTGAAAGAGTTCAAAAAAAGGTCTCCACCTCAAAATACATTGATGCCAGTGAGCTAAATGAATTGTTGAGAGGTGAAATGGTAGCTCTGCTCGCTGAAAATAATTCAACCGATATTGATTTCTTCGCTCTATCAAAAGAAGTTAAACCTTATGTTATTCTCGTGGTTGGCGTAAATGGGGTGGGTAAAACTACGTCTATTGGTAAGTTAGCCTTTCAGTTTAAAGAGGCAGGTTTCAATGTGGTCTTAGGTGCCGCTGATACTTTCAGAGCTGCTGCTGTCGATCAACTGAAAATATGGTCGGAAAGGGTCTCTTGTCATTTTTATGTGAAAGGAATGAATGCTGAGCCCGCCGCCGTCGCTTATGAAACAGTCCAATATGCCATAGAAAATAATTGTGATATTGCTATTATTGATACAGCAGGCAGATTACATACAAAGGTCAATTTGATGAACGAACTTTCTAAAATAAAACGGTCAGTGACTAAAAAATTAGCCACAGCGCCCAATGAGGTTATTCTCGTTCTCGATGCTACAACAGGGCAAAATGCCTTCGAACAAGCTAAACATTTTACAGAAGCAACCGATGTTTCTGGTCTCATTCTAACTAAACTAGACGGTACAGCAAAAGGGGGTGTTGCCATCGGTATTTCTGACCAATTTAAAATTCCTATAAGATTTATTGGCGTGGGAGAAGGAATGCACCAACTACAAGTTTTTAGAAAACGCGATTATGTAGATGCTATTTTTGATAAATAGGCTTTCGTGTCTTAACTGGCTTTGCTGCTTCTTTTGGAAATAAGTGCCTGTCAGTTATTGGATTATCATTTGTTTCTGGATTGAATAATAAGGAAACTATCCAATATCTCTCTTCTCTGTATATAAGTTGAATACTATTGATTCCTCGCTGTAAAACTTTTTCGTTCGTCGAATCTTTTGTCTCGTAAGTACTAAAAACATGCACCATGTCACCGTATTGTTCGACAATCCTTCCAATTTCCTGCTCGATTAGACTTTGTTTCTGAAAACTTGCCTCCGCTCCTCTTATATAATCTTCAACGGTAAGCGAAATAAATCTTTCATGTCCCAGGTTATCCTTCCCAAGTGCATTAATTCTCGCCTCAGAACGAAAAAGTTTTCTGAATACATCCCAGTTTCTGCTTCCAGCAGTCTCACTGGAAATAATGTGGTATAACCTGGAAATTAAATTATCTATCGTGCTGAAGGGTCCTCCCCCCGCTTGATTTTGCCCGTTATTTCCTTGATACAATAATATAGCCATATAATAATTCAGAATCTCTGCCGTAATTTAGTATAAAATAATCAATTAAACGCTATTTTTGAATGGAGATTAGATTTTTGTAAAATATTTCCCTGTTAAAGCATCTTACCTTTGAATAAACCAAACAAAACCTTCTTTCTTGCAAAATTCAGTTATTATGTAACCAGCTTTCGTCTTTTTTGTTGGCGTTTATTTGAAGGGTATAAAAATAAAATGATTTGTGGAACTACTTTTAGAGGGTACGCGTCTCAAGATAAGCTTTTTATTCAAGGAAGAATTTCAAGATATAGGCATATAAAAAATAATCCGGAAGCTTCTCCTTTGGAACATTTGTTAGATACAGTAAAGAGAATTTTTAACACAAGAATTCCCGATATTCCTTGTGAAATCTCCATTCTAAATCACACTTTTTTAACGACCTCAAATTCTGCAGGTTATTTTACCCTGGAAATAAACTGGCCTTCTCCATTTTATCCTTCCTGTTCCTGTTGGTTAAATGTAGCGGTTAAGATTAAACCAACGAATGATTTTTCTATTGAAGAATCGATCCTGACCGGGGAAATTTTGTTCATTTCGAATAAACAAAAATTTATTGTCATCAGTGATATTGATGATACTTTGTTGCTAACTGGTGTTAAATCAATGTTTTATTGGAAAGTCCTTTATAATACTTTTTTGAAAAATTTGGAACAGCGAAGAGGGATTCCCGGAGCACCTGCCTTTTTTCAACGGCTTACTCAATTGAAAGATCAGGCAGAATGGCAATCCTTTGTTTTTTATATTTCCAGCACGCCTCGTACGCTTTACGATTTTGTGCTAACCTGGTTAGATAGATGCCATTTTCCTAAGGGTCCTATTTTACTAAAAGATTTTGGCCTCTCAACCCTCGATAAGGGTGCTTCCCAAAGATTTAAATCTAAACTGGCCTGGATAAAGCATGTTATGTCTTTTTTTCCTGCCATTCCTTTTGTTCTCGTTGGAGATAGTGGCGAAAAAGACTTTTTCTTATACCAAAAACTGGCAAAAGAATATCCTACCATGGTGAAAGCCATTCTTATCAGAGATATACCATTTCTTAGGAGCAAAAATAAACTGGTAAAGGCTATGGATGATTTTAAAAACGACGTACCTCTCTGTTTATTTAAAGATTATAAAGAAGCCCGCATTTGGGTTCAAAAAAATATCCCCGAATTAATGGATATAAATGAGTTATAATGAACAGGGTTTGAATATATGAATGACCTCATTATCAGGTCATTCATATATTACAATCTTTGTCTTAATTGAGTGTATAACGAATTCCCAAACCACCAAATCGAGTACCTAAACCTGACGTGTAGCCATTAATAAAAAAGGTAGGCGTCCAGTCAAGGGTAATATTAATAGGAGTTTTTTTGAACGTGTAATCTAATCCTACATACCCCTGTAGCCCTAAAGAGGAGGAGGAAAAGGTAGATATTGTTTCAAAACGCCAAAAATAGACGGAGAGTCCGGCGCCGTAATACCAGTTTAAACCATCTAATACATCTAACGGTTTATGTTTTAAGCCGGCAGCACTCAAGGCAATCCAGGAATATCCCGAAAAGGCTCTTAATCCTAAATTGCCTTCCACCGCAATAGACTCATTGATAAAATATTTTCCAGATAAAGTAAGTGGATATCCAATTCTCGCACCAACGGCCGTCTTGTAATTTTGTGCCAGCGAGTTTGATAGGAATAGCATACTAAACCCAACAATTAAAATAAATAGGTTACTTGTTTTCATAGATAATGTGTTTTTATGGTAAATTTATAGGGTAAGGATAATCTTCCCTTATTATATCAAAACTTTAAGATGTGACCCATTCTTTCTTTTTTAACCCTCAAATAATCCCTGTTTTCTTCTTGAGGAACAATAACCAGTGGAACCCTTTCTACTAATTCGATGGCACTTTCATTGAATATTTCTATTTTATCTGGATTATTTGTCAGCAATCTAACCTTTTTCACCCCAATATCACTCAATAATGCCAGAGCAATGGTGAAATCTCTGGCATCAATGGATAATCCCAAATGTAGATTAGCCTCCACGGTGTCTAAACCCAAATCTTGTAATTGATAAGCTTTTAATTTGTTGATAATACCAATGCCTCTACCTTCCTGCCTCAAGTAGATAAGGATTCCATGCTCATCTGATATTTTATCCATTGCAGATAAAAGCTGTTCCCCACAATCACACCGTTTTGAACTAAATAAATCTCCCGTTATACACTCCGAATGGATACGGATCAATACGGGTTGGTTGAAATCAATATTTTCATGAACCAATGCGAGATGAGGCATCCATTCGTCTGGGTGACTGGCGTAAGCCAATAATTTATAATTACCCCAAGGCGTGGGTATTAAAGCTTCCGCCTGACGTATGATAGGGTTACTTTCTTGCATATTATAAGCTAATCATCCCACAAAGGTAATAAAACAAAGATTTGTCTGTCAGGTTTCATTTTACCTATAATTTTTCCATGGCCTGCACTAAATCTGCTTTTATATCATCAATATGTTCCAATCCAACAGATATTCTAATAACCCCTTCGGTAATGCCAACCGCTTTTTTTTCATCAGAGCTGAGTCTGGAATGAGTGGTTGAGGCAGGGTGGGTGAGTATTGTTCTGGTATCTCCTAAATTGGAGGAAAGAGAACAAAACTTCAATTCGCCTAAAAGGGACATGGCCGCTTTTAGCCCCCCATTAACTTCAAAACTCACTATACCACCTCCCCATTTCATTTGTTTTTTAGCTAATTCGTATTGCGGATGAGAAGGTAAAAAAGGATAGATTACCTGATTTATTTCACTTCTATCTAGCAAAAAATGAGCGATTTGATGGGCATTTTGGCAATGTCTATCCATTCTTACAGCCAGTGTTTCTAAGCTTTTACTTAGTATCCAGGCATTAAAAGGAGGCATAGCTGGACCGGTATGTCTACAAAAAAAGCGTACTTTCTCTATCAATTCAGGATTACCAACCACGATACCACCCAATACGCGACCTTGCCCGTCCATCCATTTAGTGGCAGAATGAACGATCAGATCCGCTCCATATTTTGCCGGATTTTGTAAATATGGGGTGGCGAAACAATTATCTATATTGAAAAGGATATTATTTTTTTTACAAAAAGCACCAGCTGCCGTTAAATCTACCAGCGCTAATCCTGGATTAGAGGGAGATTCCAATAAAAACATACGGGTATTAGGTTGCACTTTTTCTTCCCAGTCCATTGGATTCGCCGGGTCTGTTAAGGTAAAAGTAACCCCCCATTTTGACAATATTTGACCCAATATTTGTAAAGTAGAACCAAATAGTGCCCTGGAAGCCAAAATATGGTCACCTTGAGAGACAAAAGGGGCAATGCTGGCAAATACGGCCGACATGCCAGAGGCGGTGGCAAAACCATCTTCAACGCCTTCGAGCAGGCAAACTTTGTTAATGAATTCGTCGGTATTTGGATTGTTATACCGCGAATAAATAAGGCCGTCTCCTTCCCCTTGGAAGGTATCTGCCATCAATTCCGGAGAAGGAAAAGTGAAACTGGAGGTCAAAAACAGGGGCGTGCTGTGTTCCCTGTAAGCAGTTCGCTCCATTTGTTCCCGAATAGCTATAGATTCAAAATGCTCAGGTTTCATGCAGGTAGAATTTCAAAATCCCAGGAAATAGTGCACGTTTTTTCCAGAATCTTTGCCACGGAGCAATATTTATCAATAGACATGTCAATGGCTTTTTGGGCCTTTTCATGGTCTAACGCGCCATAAAGAACAAAATGAAGATGTATTTTTTCAAATAAAGAAGGGGTTTCATTTTGGCGCCGCTCAGCTTTGATATCAACGCGAATATCAGTGAGAGGTTGCCGCATTTTTTGAAGTAATAAAACAACATCAATACTGCTGCAGGAAGAGAGTCCTGCCAAAAGTAATTCCATAGGCCTTAAAGCGGCATCGCCTCCGCCAATATCAGTGGATGCATCGGTTTCCACCGTGTTTCCCGATTCATTTTTTATAGCGAAATGATATGGAGCAGATAAGCGCGAAAGGGTTAAATTCATTTGGATATGATTATAATAAGAATTCAAAACACGGTCAAAAATGAAAAATAATTCATACTTTTTTCGATTTAACTTGTCTTTTTTCAAAGATAGTTTTATTTTTGCATTTCAATCACTACTTAACCGATGTGATTTTATACAGAAGAGGGGAGAGATCGGGCTCACAGAACCTCTGGCAACCATGAATGAATATCATGCAACGGTGCCAAATCCCGCCAATTTATTTTGGAACTATAAAATCTGTGTGTCTATGAACGCCAACTTTTTACATCTTTTATCCTCCTCGGGAGTAGTTCTTCTTATCTCTATTTTTATTACAGACAATCGTTTTCAAAACAGTTGTTGTTGCTGTTGTTGTTTCAACTAACAGCCATTCCTATTTCCTTTTTTTTAACGTATGGAAATTTCTGGAAGCTGTTGTAGGGCTTAAGCTCTACGGCATTATGCACTAATTATACTCATTTCTCAATTTAAAATTTATATCATGGCACAAGATTTTCATTTTGAAACGTTGCAATTGCATGCTGGTCAAGAAGTTGACCCTGTAACAAGGTCCAGAGCAGTTCCGCTTTATCAGACCACTTCTTATACCTTTAAAGATTCAGAGCATGGCGCAAATTTGTTTGCTCTACGCGAATTTGGTAATATATATACCAGATTGATGAATCCAACTACCGATGTTTTTGAAAAAAGAGTAGCCGCCCTGGAAGGGGGAGTGGCAGCTTTAGCCGTTGCTTCTGGTCAAGCTGCCCAGTTTATTGCACTGAATAATATTTTAAATGCCGGAGATAATTTTGTAAGTAGCCCAAATTTATATGGTGGAACTTACAACCAGTTTAAAGTGGCGTTTAAAAAGTTAGGTGTCGATGCAAGATTTGCAGCGAGTGAGTCAGTTGCAGATTATGAACAAAGAATAGATGAAAATACCAAGGCTATCTATTGTGAAACCATAAGTAATCCATCTTACCAGATTCCAGATTTTGACGGTTTATCGGCATTGGCAAAAAAACATGATTTACCTCTCATTGTAGATAATACCTTTGGCGCTGGTGGTTATTTATTCAGACCGCTTGAACATGGCGCAAATGTTGTCGTTGAATCAGCAACTAAATGGATTGGCGGTCACGGGACAAGTATCGGTGGCGTGATTGTTGACGGGGGAAATTATAACTGGGGGAATGGTAAATTTCCTGCTTTCTCTGAACCTTCTGAAGGTTATCACGGGCTTGTTTTTTCTGACGTTTTTGGCGTGGGTGGACCTTTTGGAAATATTCAATTTATTATAAGAGCCAGAGTGGAGGGCTTAAGGGATTTTGGTCCTGCTATCTCTCCTTTTAATTCATTCTTGCTCCTTCAGGGTATAGAAACACTCTCTTTAAGGGTGGAAAGAACGGTGTCCAATGCCCTGGCTTTGGCTACCTGGTTGCAGAATCATCCTAAAGTGGAATCAGTCAATTATCCAGGTTTACCAGGTCATCCTTCTCATGATAAAGCAAAAAAATATCTGAAAAAGGGTTTCGGTGGTGTTCTTTCTTTTACGGTGAAAGGGGATAAAGAGAAGGCAGTAAATTTTGTAAATAATTTGCAGTTAGTAAGCCATTTGGCCAATGTAGGTGATGCCAAAACATTGATTATTCAACCGTCGGCAACCACTCATCAACAACTTTCCGATGCAGAGCAACTGGCGGCAGGCGTAACGCCAACCATGTTGAGAGTCTCCGTCGGTATTGAGCATATTGATGATATTACTGCCGATTTTACTCAATCTTTTGAAAAAATCTAAACTTTTTAGATAAAGAAAGAATTATTAAATGAATGGGTGAGTAGTATTTTTTACTACTCAACTTAACTGAATATCCCAGCTTATGAAGGGTTTGCTTTGGCGATCTGATGGTCCTTTTTTACTTGAATCGGGAGAAATACTGCCTGAACTTACTGTCTATTACCAAACTTTTGGTGAACTGAATAGTGAAAAAAATAATGTTATCTGGGTTACTCATGCGCTCACCGGAAACGCAGATGCCTCCGATTGGTGGGCCGGATTGGTGGGACCTGGAAAATGCTTCGATCCGGAAAAATATTTTATCGTTTGTGCCAATAATCTTGGTTCTTGTTATGGTTCTTCCGGTCCATTGGATATTAATCCGCTCACAGGTTCTCCTTATTATTCCGATTTCCCCTTAATTACCATAAAAGATCAGGTGCATGCACACAAAGCCTTAGCAAAAGTATTGGATATTCATCAGATTTTTATAGGTATTGGAGGTTCCATGGGGGGACAACAAATGGTTCAATGGGCCGTTGATGAACCCAATCGCTTTGTACACTTAGTTCTTTTGGCAACTAATGCCAGGCATTCTCCATGGGGTGTCGCATTCAATGAAACCCAAAGAATGGCCTTAAAAGCCGACCCCGGTTTCTTTAATCCATCCTTACCCGATGCTGGAAGGGCCGGATTGGAAGCGGCAAGAGCCATTGGTATGATTTCCTACAGGCATTATAATACCTACGCCATTACCCAGGCCGAAGTGGCTGAAACAGATAAGATAGAAAACTTTAAAGCTTCTTCCTATCAACAATATCAAGGCTTAAAATTGTGGAAAAGATTTAATCCCTGGTCGTATTTTACCCTGTCTAAAGCAATGGACAGTCATGATGTGGGTAGAAACGCTGGGGGGGTGGAAAATGCACTGGGAAAAATTAAAAGTAAAACTTTTGTCATTGGCATCAAAACAGATATTCTCTTTCCTATCGAAGAACAAAGATTTTTAGCTAAAAATATTGAGGGTGCTTCTTTTTTTGAAATTGATAGTATCTACGGGCATGACGGTTTCTTAGTGGAGTATAAACAAATTACCTTATTGATTAATGCGTTCCTTAATGGCATGGAATATTCCCATGAGCTTCCACTTTATGAACCGCCTTTTTTAAAATCAGCACTGCCTGGAACAGAAAGATTTTAATTCGTTTGAATTTTGTGTATTTTGCATAGCTCATTGATTAAATTCTACCCGCTGTGTCCGATATCGCTGTTATTATTAATAAAAAGCATGAAAATCATGCCAATGCCGCTGTTTGGCTTCCTTTTAAAAGAACTTTCCCTGAGGCAAGTTTTTTTTACACAGAATATTCAGGTCATGCTACTGCGTTAGCAGAAACGGCAGCTTTACAAGGGAATACTATCATCGTCGCCGTAGGGGGTGACGGTACTGTAAATGAAGTAGTTAACGGTATGATGATGGTTTCTCAGGAAGTGAGACTTACTCTTTCCCTGGCGATTTTACCAGTAGGTACCGGAAACGATTTTGTAAAAAGTACCGGATTAAATCATTCAATGCAAAGCCTGATTCAAGCTATTCAACAAAATAAATCTACCTTAATTGATATCGGGAGCGTAACTTCTCTGAAAAATGGTAAGGACGAAACAAGGTATTTTGCCAATATTGCCGATGCAGGTATAGGTGGCTTGGTTGCCCAAAAATTTCTCGGTCTGGTTCGATTGCTTCCCGCTTATCTGGCCTATCAAATTAGTATCTTAAGAGCTTTTTTAAGCTTTAAACACGCTTTAGTAGCCATTAAAGGGGATAACTTCGAGTATAAAGGTAAACTGTTGTCCCTTTGTGCCGCAAATGGTCAGTGGTTCGGCGGTGGATTGGGTATAGCTCCTCACGCCGATATTCAAGACGGAAATCTTGCTTTTGTTATTCTTGGAGACGTTACTCTTTTTGATTATTTGAAATATCTTCCAAAAGTTAAAAGAAAGGAATTTATTGATCATCCCAGTTTGTTTTATTATAAAGGAAAATCCTGCGAAATTGAGGTGCTGGAAGGGCAGAATTTAATTGAATTAGACGGTGAATTTCTTGGCCCCGCTCCGGCAAAATTGAATATTCATCCTAAAGCCATCTCACTTATCGGGATGCTCGCTCTCTTTCTTTTCTTTTTCCCTTCTTTGTTGATTAGCCAAAAAGGAGATTTAATCCTTCAGGAAAAAATGGAAAGGGCAGTTGCTGGATTTAAAGGAGATGTGGGAATATACGTTTATGACCTAAAAAAAGATAAAGTTGTCGATATTCATGCCGATACAGTATTTCCAACGGCAAGTATTGTAAAAGTACCTATTCTTTTAGGGGTTATGGACAAAATTAAAAAAGGTAATTTGTCCTATCATCAAAAGTTGATATATAAAGATTCTCTGTTATACGAAGGGGAGGATATCCTCGGTTCCTTTAAGAACGGTGAAACCATTGAGTTAAGCAAAGTGATAATGCTCATGCTAACTACCAGTGATAATACAGCTTCTTTATGGTTACAATCTCTGGCGGGTACAGGCCTATCTATTAATGCGTTGATGGATCAGCTTGGATTTATTCATACCCGTGTAAATAGTAGGACGCCTGGTAGAGAAAATAATAGAGATAAATATGGCTGGGGGCAATCAACGCCTAAAGAATTAGTGCAATTATTTCAGCAAATGCTAAAGGGTAATTTATTGGGAAAATCATCGGATGATTTAATGATCAAACGTTTGGGTAGGAATTATTGGGATGAAGAGGCGTTGGCTGAAATTCCTGCGGGTGTTTTCACTGCTTCAAAAAATGGGGCAGTAAATGCAAGTAGGAGTGAGGTCGTTTATGTTAACCATCCAAAGAATCCCTATATATTTTGTATCATGACTGCAAATAATTCCGATAAAAGTTGGGAAGCCGATAATGAGGCTTGGGTACTAACCAGAAAATTAAGTAAACTTCTTTGGCAATATTACAACGACTAATCATTTTTTATGAAAATTAATCTTTTCCTATTCATCCTGTTTTTTCCACTACTTTTAATGTCTCAATCTCTTCGGGATAGCAAGCAAAGGTTTATTACCCTTTCGGAGGAATCTATTATCAATAAAGAAGCTAACTTTTTTACGTTTTCATTAGACTTTAAACACGAAACGCCCTTTCATTGTGCTTCCGTTGCCTGGACTGAAAATCATGAAGGTGAAAAGCCTAATAGCCATTTTTTATTTTCATTCTCCAAGGACAGCGTGAAGTGGACCCCATGGGAATTTCTAATTTCCGATGAGCATGCTATAGATATTCGGGATCAGTTTGCAACAAATCTGCTGTTTTTTGAAAAGGAATATCAATTTGTAAAAGTTCAGGTGGTTGACGGAAATGGTAAAGTGAGCCAAAATGTGTCTGAAATAAAGATTAATTTTTTTAGTCCGGGAATGGAAACCGCATCAAGTTCATTGCAGGAAACGGTGAGTGAAAAATCTTCGTGTGCCTGTCCACAGCCAAAATTTAAAAGCCGGGTAGATTGGCGTTGTCCCCAAGGGCCAACGTCCCCTTCCATTACTACGGTGTCCCATCTTGTGGTTCATCACTCAGCGGGGACTAATGTTTCCAATGACTGGGGCGCCATTGTCCTGGCTATCTGGAATTTACATGTTTATACAAATGGTTGGGCCGATGTAGGCTATAATTGGTTGATTTCTCCTGACGGGACTTTGTTTGAAGGCAGAGGGGGAGGGGATAATGTTATGGGGGCCCATTTTTGCGGAAAAAATTCTGGTACTATGGGTGTTTGTCTCATTGGAACCTATACCAATGCAACGCCTCCTGATACCATGATGGCAAAACTAAGTGAAATTTTTGCATGGAAGGCTTGCCAAAGAAGCATCGATCCCAATACCCAGACTTTTCACGCAAGTACCGGCTTCAATTTATTTGGCATTTCCGGTCACAGAGATGGTTGTGCTACAGAATGTCCCGGACAAAAGGTTTATGACCAAATATCCTTGATAAGAAAAACAAGCCAGAATAAAGTTCTCGCCTGTTCCGCCACGGCTACAAAACAATGGCCCGACGGCTTAGAATGGATAAATATCCGACCCAATCCTATATCGGATACTGAAAGTTACCTCGATGTGTATTTGTCCAAAACAGGTCCATTTTTATTTCAGATAATAAACATGGACGGACAGATTTTAATGGAGGAAAAACCTTTAATCCAAACAGGGATAAACTCTTTATCGCTTAAAAATATGGCTAATTTACCCAAAGGAAATTATGCTATTAAACTTCAATTTGGGCAAAAAATCGTAACAAAAACCGTTGTTGTTCAATAACTTTTAAGTTAAAAGGGAACCTGGCGGATGTCAGGATATTTACCTTGCAAGGTTCGTTTTTTATCAAACATAAAAAAGGAGGGCGTTGCATTGATATGATAATCCATCACGGGCTGACTTTGCCACTTCTTCAGGTCGCAATAATGCCTGAACATAGGATATTCCTTCATCACTTTTTCAAATGCCTCTTTATCATCATCTACGCTGACAGCCACCACTGCCCAATTTTTCTTTCCTGCTAATTTTTCCTTTAAAACAGGTAACATTTGTTGGCAATGAGGGCACCAGGTAGCCCAAAATACCAAAATAATGGTATCGGCGGGGCTTTCCAGGAAGCTTGCTGCATTTCCCGAGTAGTCAGGTATTTTAATAGCTGGAGGATTAAAGCCAATTTTCAGTGAATTGTAAGCAGCGAGGCGTTCTTTTAATTCTTTCTCCTCCAATTCGTCTGTGCATTGTTGGGTAGCGCTGTAGGTTTCGTCTAAATATTGCAACAAAGCGGGTTTATCCAACTGTTTGAAACCTTCTGTTAAAAATTGTCTTGCGAAATCAGCAGTTTCCTTATTTTTTCCAAACTTAATCATTACCGTATCAACAGCTGTTCTTAAGTTTACATCAGACTCAGCGCCAGGCTGTTCTTGCAGAAAAAATCCAAAATACGCTAAGATATGCTCTACATATAAAGGAGTAAAAAGTAAAGAGGGATCAGAAGCATCAATGCCCTTCCAATATTTGTGCTGAAAATCTTTTTCCTGACCTTTCAGCGGTAATTTTATGTTAGGAAAGTAGAACGGGCGGTTAGCCACCATTTTTCCTGCCAGACTATTTTTATTTTCCTTTACAAACTTGTTGAAATTAAGGTCAAAATCTTTCATTTCTCGCTCAATTTCCTTGATAGCTGTGGCATAAAACGCATTGGTTTTGTCGGGATAAATATCAGTAAACTGTATCAGCGCCCTGTTTCTTTCCTGCGCTTTATAAGCCGATTCTTTGTAAGCATACCATTTGGTATTTAAAGGAGAACCAGTGAACGTTGCGGCTCCTTCAGGTTTGTCAGCATCAATTGAAACATCAAAACCAAGAGTGTCAGCAATAATGATATCAACAAATTTTCTTTGTTGTGGATTAATAATAATTCGATATACACCCGCCTGGAAATTTTCAACGGGAACGCTGAATAAAAATTTACCATCCGTGACCTTTGTATCCGTAACGGGTATCTCCTGTCCGTTAAACCTGGAAAGAACGAGATTATTTATTGGAGTGCCGCTTTTCAAATTTCCATTGATCTGGATAAAATTCTGGGCATAAATAGACATTGAAAAAAATAAAATAATAGAAAAAATGGCACTGATTCTTTGAATTTTCATAATCTTTTAACTAATCTTAAGATGAATTGTAAAAGTAATGATTTATTTAGTCTTAAAATAACCAAATACAATGTCCTATTGTCTTTCCGTGCAAAAACTACCTGAAAATCACGTTTCCCGATATTATCACGACCATGTTTATGGTGTCCCTATGGAAGATGATAGTCTTTTATTTGAAAGACTGGTTATGGAAATTAATCAGGCAGGATTAAGTTGGGTGACTATTCTAAAGAAGCAGGAAAACTTTAAAAAGGCTTTTGATGAATATGACCTGGGGAAAATTGCCTGTTATGGGGAAGATAAAATCGAAAAGTTATTGCAGAATGAAGGAATAATAAGGAATCAATTAAAAATAAGGGCGGTCATTCATAATGCTAATGTGGTGCTTCAATTAATTGAAAACCACGGAAGTTTCAAGGCCTGGCTCGATGTGCATCACCCAGCTGAATTACAGGACTGGGTTAAACTGTTTAAAAAAACCTTTAAATTTACAGGCCCTGAAATTGTCCGTGAGTTCTTAGTCAGTTTGGCTTATTTACCTGGTGCCCATGATGAATTTTGCCATTTAAAAAAATAATTGAATGAGGGAAGCTTTAATTACGTGAAACCCATATAAAATAATTCTTTATTACGTTTAATTAATAAATTATCTTCGATGTTTATTTTGAACAGCTGAAAAAATGAATCCATTGATTTCTTGGAAAAAAATAATTCTGGCAACCATCCTTTGGAGCGTAACCAACGCGCTCTTTGGTATTGATATTTATTGGATTGGAGGATCAGGAAAATGGTCCGATTTGAGTCATTGGGCTACCACCTCTGGCGGGAGTATCAGACCTTCAGCCATTCCAGGCTCGAAGGATAATGTGATTTTTGACGATAAATCTTTTACCGCACCAAATCAAACCGTACAAATTGATCAGCAAATAACCTTCTGCCAATCTTTAAATATGTCCACAGTTACGCAATCAGTGGAGGTAAAAGGTCTATCCTCAGGCATATTGAATATTTTTGGCGACTTAAAATTTAATGATAAAATTAATTTTACCTTTTTGGGCGAGGTGAATTTTTCGGCAGCTTTACCGAATGCTCAAATTCAAATGGCCGGAAATTCCTTTCATAGTATCGTCCGCTTTAAAGATAATACAGGTTCTTTTCAGCTGAATGGAGATGTAGAAATTGACAGTTTATTGATATTTGAAGGAGGTGTTTTTACATCGAAAGGTTTTGATATAAAAACAGGGTATTTAGACCTTATTCTTAAAAATGTTAAAACGGATATTAATTTTGATGGATCAACGGTAACCATTCAAGGTTCCGCTTTTTATTTATCTTTTAACAGTAATATTGAAATACCATCGGCCATCATAAGTTATTCGCAAGGTAAATTCTCTGGTCAAAAAACATCAGTGGTGCTGACCTCTGCGAATGCACTTTTTCAGATAAAAGGTATTGGTGGTTTACAGTGGGGAAAGCTTGCACATACATCTGGGACGGGCAAAGCCAGGATCCAGGTAGATAGTATTTCCCTTCAGCATTATTCGCTGAACAGTGAAACTTTCACTATGGGAACCATTAGCATGGACACGCTGTCTTTAGCAAAAGGTAGAACTTACAGGTTTCAGGAGGGAAGGAATTATAAGCTCAAATTCTTAAGCGCACAAGGAGACTGCGCCAATCCAATACAAATATTAAGTGGTTCGGGGGGGGTGAAAACCAATTTCATTGCAAATGCAGGTGTATTAACAGGAGATTATTTGAGTATCAGAGATGTTTCAGCCACAGGTGGCGCTACGTTCAATGCCAATAATAGCTCCGATTTGGGCAATAATAATGGTTGGAATATCACTCCTAAAGCAAATAATAAATTATATTGGGTAGGTGGCTCTGGCGATTGGTTTGACCCAAAGCATTGGGCATCCACCTCAGGCGGAGCTGTTGGCAGTTGCGTGCCCACAGCGGGGGACGATGTTTTTTTTGATGCCAATAGTTTTCCCGCCGCGGGAGGAACAGTTAATCTAAATATTGATAATGCCTATTGTCGTTCCATGGATTGGACAGGTGCAACGGGTAATCCCTCCTTTGTAGGGAATCCAGATCAATTTATCCATATTTTCGGTTACCTTAAATTAATCAATGCCATGTCATGGGCCCTTCAGGGGGATGTATTTTTTGAAAGTAATATGGCTGGAAATAGTATTACCATGGCATCTCAAAAATTTAAAAAAAATCTCTATTTTAATGGAGTAGGTGGTTGGATTTTAGAAGACGATATGGAGGTGGCTCTCGATCTTAACCTTATTAAAGGGGGCTTAAATACAAATAGTAAGATTTTAACTATTCAAAATTTCAGAAGCCAAAGGTGGGACGATTTGGGAAATGCAAGAACATTGACCTTAGGTAGTTCACTGATCGTTATCAGGCCTCAACTCACCCCTTGGTCAGAATGGAGCATGCAAACCAATAACTTTACGCTAAATGCAGGAACTTCAACTATCATTTTTTTAAGTTGGGGTAATATGAGTCTTTGGGGAGATAATCCGCTTAAATTTAATAATGTACAACAATATGGATATTTTAATGTGAATGGATATCTTAATAATAACAAAAAACATGAGTTTAATTTATTTGTAAGTGCCAATAATCTTTCCGTATCCAGCAGTCTAAGATGTATTAAATGGGAGGTAACCGGTGGTCACCAATATAGGGTAAATTCAGGTTCAACCTTGTTTGTTGGTGAACTAATTCCATCGAATGCCTGTGATGGACTCATATATTTTGGTTCTACAACAAATAGTGTATCGGCTTCTATTCATTTTGAAAAAAATACGACCGTTAATAATTTTATTGTTAAAGATTTACACTCTGTAGGAACTGGCCTGGTCACCGCTAATAATTCAGTAAATTTAGGGAATGCGCTTAATTGGGTATTTACAGAAAAAGTAGGTAGAAAACTCTATTGGGTAGGAGGTGCTGGTTCATGGTCAGATATTGCACACTGGTCCTCGTCGAGCAATGGTCCGGGTGGAGAATGTATTCCCACGCCATTGGACGATGTTTTTTTTGATGAATTTTCATTTCCAGTCGCCGGGGCTGCCGTAGTGATTGAAACCAGTTCGGTCTATGCTAAAAATTTCACTATCGGCAACGTCAAAAATAGACCCTGGATAAGATCTCAAAATGTTGAAAATCTGGAGCTTTATGGCAATTTGGTTCTCGCATCCAAAAATATTTGTGAATTTAGTCTTCATAGGTTAAGCCTCAAAGGAAATTTGACGACAAATACAGCCCTTTTTGCTGGGCAGTATATTAATTATATTGAAGTGGATGGGAGTGGAAAGTGGACCCTTCTCGATTCTCTCACTTGTTATGAATTGGCGTTAAGAAACGGGACCTTATTTACCAATGGAAAATCAGCTAATATCCATTATTTTTATGGAAGTGGAGAAAACACCCCTAAAAGATTGGAATTGGGCGACAGTCACTGGTATATCAGCGGAAATTTTCAAAATTATTCAGAATTTAGCTTGCAAGGTGATTCTATCTCGGTTATTCCAGGAACTTCTACCATTGAATTTATTAACGGGGGAGATTTTTACGAGCGGAAGCTGCATAATTTTCATAGGCTTTTATTTTCATTAGAAACGGGAAATAGCACCGTTCAAACGGAATCAGGTATTTCAAATATTAAAATACTCGAATTTCTAAGTAGTGGAACTATTTTAGGAAAACACAAAATAGATAGTTTATTGTTCGCACCGGGTAAAACGTATCGACTGGATGCAAACAACCCGCAGGAAATCACAGGATTTTTTCAGGTTTTTGGCAATAATTGTAATCCCATTGAATTATTAAGCACCCAGACAGGCAAACAATCTCAGGTGGTCATGAATTCAGGAGAAATTAAGGGTGACTTTATTCAAATGCGAGATCAGTTAGGCGTCGGATCTGTCAAATTTTACGCGGGGGTAAGAAGTGCAAATATTGCTAACAGCAATACAAACTGGATTTTTGATTCTCCAAATTATTATGAAAATGAAGGATTTTTAGGTCCCGATTTGGTGCAATGTACCTTGGAGCCAATTGTTTTAGATGCAAGAACCTACAGCCCCGGAGAACGATATAATTGGTTCAATAACTCGGTGCAACCAACGGTTTCAGTGAATTCCCCGGGAATTTATTGGGCAAAAGTTACCTACGGTACCACCTGTGTTATCATAGATACTGTTCAGGTGCTTGCAGCAGATAAATTTGAAGTGAATTTACCAGGTGATACGACCCTTTGTGTGGGCGATACCCTAAGATTAGACGCTAAATTAGAGGCTATAGGTGTGCGATATGTATGGCAAGATAGCTCTTTAAATAGCTTTTATGTGGTGACTAAACCAGGGAAGTATAAGGTTTCTGTTACCCTGTCGGGCTGTACTGTTTCCGATTCTATAGAAGTGAAATTTCAGACACCCCTTAAACTTAATCTCGGAAAAGATACGCTTTTATGTCCGGCTGCTACCTTGACGTTAGATGCGTCGCTTCCTGGTGCTACTACCTATTTGTGGCAAGATAATACGAACCTTTCAAAATTTATAGCGGATAAATCCGGTCTTTTTTCCGTGGCTGTTAAGGTGGGTGTTTGCATGATAAAAGATACTATTTCTATTAATTATCAGCCAGTCATTGATTTGCAATTTGGACGAGATACTACGGTTTGTGCCGATGTAACACTTACTTTGGGTAGCACCACCACTTATGAAAGCTACTTGTGGCAAGACGGCAGTAGGAACCAGACTTATCAGGTGCGCAGTCCCGGGATTTATTCGTTAACAGTGGCAAAAAACGGATGTACTAAATCGGGGAGTGTAAATATTAGTCATAAACAAGTTCCAACGTTTAGTTTACCTCCATTATTAAGTTCTTGTGAGGGAAAATCCATTACCATTGGGCAGAGTCCCGTATTTCCAACGGCTAAATATCTCTGGACAAATGGCTTAACTACGCCTGAAATTAACGTTTCTACCACTGCGGTTTATGGGTTAGAGATAAATCTTGATGGATGTATTTATAAAGATGATGTTCAGGTAACATTTAATCCACTTCCTGTTTTGAATATGCCCCAGGAAACGCTGGCTTGCCAGGGTGATACCGTAACTTTGAATGTAGCGCAGGCGAATACTACTTTTTTTTGGAGTACAGGAGCTTTAACACCCTCTATCAAAGTTTCTAAAAGTGGTTTAACTTGGGTACAGGCAACCAATCAATTTGGTTGTTTAAATATTGATACCACTTTTGTGGTGTTTAATCAAAGACCAAGCGTGGCAGCAGGGCCTGATTTACTGCTTTGTGCCGGTGAAATAGGCATTATAGAGGTAGGTTTTACGCCGGGAAGTACGCTGAAATGGAATAATGGTGACAATGGATCTAAAATAAGTGTACTTTCAAGCGGCACTTACGTGGTAGAGGCTAACTTAAATGGTTGTCTTAGAACAGATTCGGTAACCGTCACTTTTATTGATGTACCCAGTCAATTTTTAGGAACAGATAAAGAGATTTGTGAAGGAGACCAGGTGCGTCTGGAACCTATGATTCCGTCAGCCTCCTTTACCTGGCAGGACGGGTCAACAAATCCTTATTTTTTAGCAGATAAAACGGGTATTTATTCTGCAACAATAGGAGTTGGTACTTGTCAAAGAATTGACTCTGTCCGTATTGTGGTAAATACATTACCTCGTTTTGAACTTGGATTAGATTCCACCCTTTGCTCTGGAGGTAGCTATCTTGTAAGTGTAAACGCACCTGCTGGTTCTACCTATAGTTGGAATACAGGCGCGAAAACGGCTTCGCTTAGTATTACTCAAACAGGAATTTATATTGCAACAGCAACCTTTAAGGGTTGTATTTGGAAAGATACCATCAGTGTTTCTGTGATTCCAAGAAT
>JAJTER010000085.1 GCA_021299835.1 Saprospiraceae bacterium
CCTCCTTAACCAAATGGTGATGAATTGCGCCAACGGCAAGTAAGGAAGGGATAGGCGCTTGAAAAGCATCGGCATTTCTATCGGATAAAATTAAAATAGTAAATCCATTTCTAACCATATCTTCCGCCACGGCACAAATATGGTCTATAGCTGCCTTTAATCGTCCTGCTTGTCCATCCGCTTTAAAAACAAGATTGACTACGCCCGATTTAAATGGACCTACAGAAATATCTCTTATTTTAGTTAGCTCGGCATTCGTCAGAATCGGGCTTTCCAAATGTATAAAATTGGCCCTTTCCGGCGTCAGATTCATGTGATTTGGAGCGCCGCCCAACATAGCAAAAATGGACATCACCGACCTTTCCCTTATAGGGTCAATTGGCGGATTAGTTACCTGGGCAAATAATTGTTTAAAGTAGTTTGACAAATGCTGAGAATGATGTGAAAGCACTGCCAGAGGGGTATCAATGCCCATAGAACCGAGAGGCTCCTGTCCGTCAACCATCATAGGTAACATAAGAACACTGATGTCTTCCTTTGAATACCCATGCAGGTGTTGATTTCTCAATAAAGTCTTCTCGTCCTGTTGATAAGACACGGAAGAAGTGAGGGGGAGGTCCTTCAGATTAATTTTATGGTCATTTAACCACTGACGATAAGGAAAACGCTCACATATTATTTTTTTCAATTCTTCATCGCCAACGACCCTGTGTTCATCTAAGTCAGCGATAAGCATTTTACCAGGTTGCAATCTGCCTTTTAACACCACTTTACGTTGATCGACAGGCAGGGCACCCGCTTCTGAAGCAACGATGAGCGTGCTATCATCCAGCAAACAGTATCGGGAGGGGCGTAAACCATTTCGATCAAGGGTTGCACCCACTACAATACCGTCAGTAAAACAGATAGAGGCAGGACCATCCCAAGGTTCAGAGAGCGTCCTGTGATATTCATAAAACGCTCTCTTTTCGTCCTTCATTCTATCAGCTTCTTCCCAGGCTTCAGGAATCATCATCATCAAAGCATGCGGCAGGGAGAATCCTGAAAGAACAATATACTCTAAAACATTATCAAAATTTCCGGAATCGGATAAGCTTTCCCCACAAATAGGTTTAAGTTTTTCCAGTTCTTCCGGGGTAAAAATAGCGGCAACAAGTTCCTTTTCCTTTGATCTCCACCAGTTAATATTACCTGTTATGGTATTAATTTCTCCATTATGCGCTATATACCGAAAAGGCTGTGCCAATTTCCATTTAGGCACTGTATTGGTGGAAAATCTGGAGTGGATGAGGGCAATAGCTGAGGTGCAAAGTTCATCCTGCAAATCAAGAAAGTAAGGTTTTAATTGATAGGTAGTTAGCTGACCTTTATAAATAATGGTTTTATAAGAAAAAGAAAGAACGTAAAAATGATCTTTAGCCTGAGGATAAGTATGATAAATATTGTGGGTGGCAAATTTTCTTAATATATATAACTTTCTCTCCAAAGACTTTTTGTCCAATGGAGATTTAGGTTTTACAAATACCTGTTCAATCTTAGGTTCCACCATTAAAGCAGAAGCACCGAGCGATTCATTTTGAGTTGGTACGTCGCGATATCCTATTAATTCAAAATCACATTCATCGATATAATCATTTAAGAGAACGCGACATTGGTCCCTTAGCACGCGATCCATAGGAAAAAAGATCATACCAACCCCATATAAACCCATATCGGGAAGGATAAAGCCAAGTTCCTTGGCCTTATGCTGGAAAAACAAATGAGGGATTTGTATTAAAATGCCCGCACCATCGCCTGTATTTGGTTCACAACCACAAGCTCCACGATGCTCCATGTTTTCGAGCATTTGTAAGGCCTGATCTATTAATTCGTGAGACTTATTTCCTTTAAGATTGGCGATAAGTCCGGTACCACAGGCATCACTTTCCAATTGCGGCGTGTAAAGCCCTTTTGAAATGATAGGTTTAATTTTGCTATTTTCCATAATTATAATAAGCCCACTCCCTGATGAGGTGAAAGGTTTAATTAAGTTTTTTAAAAATTGGTATATAAAGGAAAGGGCAAAACGATATGTAAATTTACCTTTTTAAAAAGTTCTATGCAACTTAAATTCCTTTTTAGGTAAGTTTTATCAGCCTGTCTTTACATACAATATTACGAAGGCTAACCTTAATCATTTCAAAAAAATAGTCTGTAGCTGCCTTACCCAGCCTCTAAAATCAGTATTATATTTTTAAATAAATAAAAATCACGACATTATAATGGCATAATAAATTAATATAACCATTTAAATTTTGTCATTAAAAAATGCATTAAAATTCGAATTTAGGGTAAAATTCCAATCTTTGACTCCATTTAATGCTATCTTTGAAAAAACATTAAGACATGAAAACGCTGTATTTCCTTCTGTTTACTTTTGTGTTTCTTTCAGGCTGCCAAATGGCAAAAAAAGCAGCTTCAGAGAAAGAAGCTCTCTATGAAGGACAAAAATGGAACACCAAACGAGCTATTACAACCATAGCTTTTGGTTCATGCGACAGGCAAGATCTTCCCCAGGATATTTGGAAGGCCGTTGCTCAAAATCAGCCCGATCTATGGATCTGGACAGGTGATAATATCTACGGTGACAGTGACGATATGAAGGTCTTACACGATAAATACATGAAACAAAAAAGCGGAAAAGATTATTCTGCTTTTAGAAAAAAAACACAGATAACGGGTATTTGGGATGACCATGACTACGGAGTAAATGATGGAGGCAAGGAATATCCTTACAAGCGGGAAAGTAAAAAATTAATGCTCGATTTTCTGGATGTACCGAGAGATGCACCCGTCTGGAACCATGTGGGAGCTTATCAATCTTATACCTTTGGTCCAAAAGGACAAAAAATAAAGCTACTATTAGTTGACTCCAGATATTTTCGGGACGCTTTGGAATCAAGTAAAATAGAAGGAAAAAGATATGAAATAAATCAGACAGGTGATATTCTGGGGGAGGAGCAATGGGCCTGGTTAAAAAAGGAGTTAACTAACAGTGAGGCTGATGTTCATATTATTGCCAATGGCATTCAGGTTATCTCAGAAGAACAAGGATTTGAAAAATGGGCTAATTTTCCCAAAGCAAGAAAACGGTTATTAGATTTGTTAACAGAAACAAAGCCAAAGAATCCCATAGTTTTAAGTGGGGACAGGCACATTGCGGAATACAGCAGGATTAAGACAAATGACCTTGACCTGCCCGAAATAACCAGTAGCGGACTGACTCATACCTGGGGGGAATTAAGAGAAGAACCAAATAAACACCGCATTGGAAAATTAATTGTCAGTTTAAATTTCGGACTTCTCCACATAGACTGGAGCAAGCCTGCTATAACATTTGAAATTAGGGATCAAAATAATAAAATACTATTAGCCAATGATTTGTGGTGAAAAATAAAAGGTAATTATTCGTAATTAAACGCATCTTCCGGATAGACAATCCCTGTCTGCTTTCTAATTTCATCCATTTGATTCATTAGTTGAATACTTAGGGAATGTGGAACCAATGGACATTCTAATAAACCCTGAGCCAAGCATTTTTCAACGGCTGAAATTTGGAATTGGTAGCCAAAACCATCCCAGGGAGAATGAATTAGTTCTTCTTGCCCATCTGATTTTAACAAATAAAATTTATGGCTATCTATCCATCTGCCAGGCACCCAGAAACTTCCATTGTCACCGAAAATAAAGGCCTCTGTTCTGGTATTTGCCCGTATAGTAGATTGAATTTGAGCTAGGCCCCTCTTGTTATATTTCAAGACAGCTATCATTTCATCGTCTACTTTTAGTTCAGTCAAAGAAGCCAACGCCTTAATTTCATCTGGATAACCGAGGCATAAAGTAGCTAATAAGAGCGGATAAATACCAATATCCAACAAACTACCTCCGCCTAAGGAAGGATTAAAAAGCCGGCTATCCTGATCGAAAGGCATGTGAAACCCGAAGTCAGCTTTTACACCAATAATGGATCCAATATCGCCATTATTTATCTTTTCAAAAATCTGGGTGTAAGTAGGAAGAAAAACAGTCCAAAGAGCCTCCATAAAGAATAATCTTTTTTCGGCGGCAAGAGTTAACAACTGTTTTAACTGTCCCGAGTGAATGGTTACCGGCTTTTCACAAAGGACAGAAATGCCCAAATCGAGACACATTTTTGCCTGCTCAAAATGAAAGGAATGAGGTGAGGCAATATATACTATATCGAGCTTTTCATTTACCAACATCTCCCTGTAGTCTCCATAAAACGAGGACAGCTTATATTTATCTGCAAATGCCCTGGCCCGCTCAATGTTAGTGCTGGCAACGGAGGTTATAGAATGATTATGAATCAATGAAAAATCGGAAGCAAATTTATGTGCTATCCTTCCCGGAGCTATAATCCCCCAGCGAATCGAAACCATATCATTGAATTTGATAGCGTTAAATAGTATAAAAATAACTAATTAGCAAATATAAAATATAAATAGTTTGATTATATTAAAAAAATAATCAATATCTTTGAGTTTTTACGATACTATGAAGAAAACAGATCTATGAACGCAGCAGGCAAATTATTTCAATCTTCCATTGAACTAACAGAGGATCAACTACTTATTTTTAAAACGGAGCCTTATTTCGCCCCCTATTTCTTTTTACTTGGCGGCTCCAAACTCCCTTTAGAAAAGGCGGAAACTATATTAGATACCTTATTTGAAAGTCAGCGGGAAGATGGGAGAATGGCCTTGTATTTAAAGGGTATTGAAACGCCTTTTATCCAGGCTCCCCTTCATGCCGGCATCATCTGGCAGTATGTTCAAGAGATTGAGGATAAAAAAACAGGTCGGAAACTCGTTAAGAAATATTTTGAAAAATTAGTTCATTCTCACCTGTATTGGTACGAGCGCAGAGATATTGAGGAAGATGGGCTTGTTTCCATATTTCACCCCATTGAATCCCTTCTACCAACTTCATGTGCCTGGGATGAATCCCTTAACGCTTGGAAAAAAAGAGCTCATTCTACAGAAGAAGATATTTCAACTTCTCTATTCAACAAACAAAAAGACCTACTGATTTCATCCCAACAGCCTGAAAAAGAATGGGCTATGAAAGATCCTGTGGTAAATACGCTTCTTTGCTGGTCCAATGAGGCTTTAATAGCTATGGGAAAATTTATCAGGAAAAATGTCAGCGAAATAATTCAGTGGAATGAACTGGCTCTTTACAGCATGAATGAAGAACTTTGGGACGAGGAATATGGTATTTATCGAGGGTATGATTTAATCACTAAAGAACTTCCGCTATCGGGTTCCATAGGCGGCTTGCTACCTCTACTGGCTGGAATACCTGTTCAGGAGCAAGCAGAAGCCATGTTGGGTGCTTTGCGTTTAAATTTTGAGAAACCTGAATTTTATAAACTTGCCTCAAATTCACTATATGCCGATGTTACTCAAGTAGAAAAGCCTGGCCGGGGGGGCATGTCTTTATTTATGAACTGGCTGATTTTTCAAGGATTATCCCGATTTGATTTAATTGATTTTGCAGAGCAAATAAAAAAAGATACCCTGGAACTGGTTGCAGAATATGGTTATTATATGCATTACTTACCTCAAAAGGACCTCGTTAAAAATTGTGGTATTGGAAAGGGGAATAACCCCTTTGCCGTTTCTATTCTGCTACATTTTATGCATACGGATGCTACCTTTTACCAGGAAACCAGTGAAGACCCTATGTAAAGAAAATATTAAAGCAATATTTTTTCCTTATCAAGTAAGCTCTGTGTGAATTGTTTGATTATTTCAGGCAAATTTTGAAATCGATAACCTGGCTTACCTATTTTTGATGCTAAATCAAGATTTCTTTTTTTAAACAACATCATAAGTTTTTTCCTGTAAGTCGCCCGTGTCAATTTTATTGGATTACCGAGGCTGGATACATCCAGAAAATATTCTATAACGGGATAGGAGAATGGTTTTGAGATACCTTTATCATATATCCATTGGATTCTATCTACCGGCATTTGATAAAGAGAAACGCCTTTTTCCCGAAATAAGAGCTGGAGATATAACCAGTGTTTGCCGTCGAATTTACTTTCATAAAACAATGCATTTGTTTCTGTTTTCAAATAAAAACCACTAATCATCCTTGGGTGATAACTATATATTGACCCAAAATCATTCATAAAAATGACTGTATGATTTCCATTCATTTCCATAATGTCACCAATTTGTCCTGTAAGTTGATAGCCATTGAGCGTTAATACAAACCCAGGAAATAAACCATCCAATGGTATATTTCCCGCGAACAATACTTTATGACTGCTCTGTAAAAAACTCAACAAGGTCAATATAATTAAAAATCGAGCCACAAGTCAAAAATTTGGTCCTTTAATATATTAAAAACAAAAGGGAAGTCAAAATAGTAAAGCTATTAACAATATTTTAGTAAAATGGATATTTTAAAATGAATAAATCGACCTATATTCGGAAAAAAATTGAATGATTCCAAATCCAACCCGATTAAATGTTTGGTCCAGTCCAAGGAATGTGAGTACCGCATTTATGTATTCATTTGGAGAAAGGCCTGATGTTCAAGCATTTGACGAGCCTTTATATGCCCATTATTTATTGCGTACACCCACGGAGGCTGTCCATCCTGTTAAAGACCAAATCATAGCCTGTCAGCTAAATAATGGCTCTGATGTTATAAATGATATCATTTTGGGCCCAGCTGAAAAGAATATTTTATTTTTCAAACAGATGACCCACCATTTAATAGACATAGATTGGGGCTTTATGACTAAAACCTTAAATATTCTGTTGATAAGAAATCCGAGGGAAATAATTGCATCCTATGCCAAAGTTATTCCCAATCCGAGCATTGAGGATATAGGCGTTGCGCTACAACAAAGATTATATCATTATTTGAACGAAAATAAGGCTTTGACCGCCATTGTGGATGCAAGGGACTTACTCTTAAATCCAGCGGCAATGCTGGAGAAAATATGTCTTTTGTGTGATATACCCTATTTACCTACCATGCTCCAATGGGCTGCGGGTCCAAAGGATTATGATGGAATATGGGCACCGCACTGGTATGCAGAAGTTCATCGGTCTGACGGATTTAAACCCTACATTGAGAAAGAAACCATTTTACCCCCTCATCTGGAGCCATTGGCGGCGCAGTGTGCTCCATTTTACGCTGAGTTGATAGATAAAAGTTTAAAAGTTTCCTGAATTTAAAAAAAAACCTTTTATGTTACAAACATATAACACGGCCAATGAGAACATTTTAATTTACGTTGGCGATAAATTGTACCCCAGATCCGAAGCAAAAGTATCTGTTTTTGATAGTTCTGTGCAGGGCGGCGACGCGGTATGGGAAGGATTAAGAGTATACTCAGGCAGGATATTTAGCCTGGAAAAACATTTGGAGAGAATGTCATTATCCGCTCATGCGCTGGATTTTAAACAAGTACCATCTAAGGAATATATCCAGAATGCTATTTTTAAAACACTGGAGGCCAATGGCATGCGAGACAACGCACATATAAGGTTAACGTTAACCAGAGGCGAGAAAATCACTTCCGGAATGGATCCAAGGTTAAACACCAAAGGTTGCACGCTTATTGTTTTGGCCGAGTGGAAACCGCCTGTTTTTCCGCCCGATATAAAAATGGTAACAACGGCTGTAAGAAGAAATTCTCCGCTTTTTCTTGACTCAAAAATTCATCACAATAACCTGTTAAATAATATTTTAGCTAAAATTGAGGCTAACTTTGCCGGGGTAGATGAAGGACTAATGTTAGATCAGCATGGATTTGTGTCCGAGGCAAACAGCGTTAATGTCTTCATGATTCGAAAAGGGGAAGTTTTAACCCCTTTTGCCGATAATTGCCTTCCGGGAATTACGCGTGCCCATGTTATTGATATATGTAAAGCTTTAGACATTCCTTTTAGGGAGAAAAATTTATCTGTAACAGAATTTTATAGTGCCGATGAAGTATTTTGCACGGGTACTATGGGAGAGTTAACCAGGGTCAATAACATTGATGGACGGGAGATAACTAATCGATCTAATTTACCTATTCTGGAAAAACTACAATCTGCTTTTAGGAAGAAAACGAAAACGGAGGGAACTCCTCTTCCATTTTAAATAAAGAGGGGCTTCATAAATGAAGCCCCTTACTCATTATTTTAGATTACCCATTTATACTTCATTCATTAGATGTGAAATACAAACTTCTACGAAAGTAAGTAAAATTAACCTAAATAGCAAACATATTAAAATAAATTATCATATCTTGACATAAGTTGTATAAACAGTCCTAAATACCAGGGCGAAAATAATAATTCCCGCGCCCACGATGGCAAAGAAACCTGGCATCTCACCAAATCCGATCATCACCCAAACAGGATTAAGGATAGGCTCCAGCATAGCGACAAGAGAACTTTCCAGGGCTGAAACCCTTTTTAAGCCAAAGGTAAAAAGCATATAACCCAATCCAATTTGAATAAATCCCAAAAATGACAGCATGAACCAATCGTTAATGGTGGGAATGGGAGCGTTCAGTGTAAAAATAAACCCAATAATGACAACCCAAACATTACCCCAAAATATAGACGCTTCGTGATGATGTTGAGGGTTATTCCTTTGAGCAAGCATCATACCGGCGAGAGCGACGCCTGAAAAAAGGGCTAAAAGATTACCAAGAAGACCTCCCAAAGAAAATTCATCCAAAAAGAAGAGACCCATACCCAGCATACAGAAAACGGCGGTCAATCCATTTTGGAGAGATAACTTATATTTGAAGAGCCACGGCTCCAGAATAATAAGATACAAAGGCGCTGTATATTGCAAAAAGATGGCATTTGCCGCGGTAGTCAATTTCGTTGCAAAAACAAAAGTTCCTACCAACAATGCATAAAAACAGGATACCAGAAGAATTTTAGGCGTTAAAACGAGTACTTTCTTCCTAAAAACAAGCAAAAAAAGCAAAGCTGCAAAAAAAGCTCTATAAGTTAGGATAGAGATAGGCGGTAAACTAATCCACTTTATAAACAAGCCACCTGTACTCCAAAGAATAGCTGCCAGAGCAATAGCTGCAATACCCGTATTATGATACCGGGCCGGAGAGGGAATATTTGCATCCATTAATTTTTCCACTATTTGCGGTACAGTTTAAGGCCAGCTTCTTCATATTTATCTCCTTTCACCCATTTTGGCAAAACCTGATTATCAGCTATAAGTCTGGCAAGATAGGCCAGCGATTGTGAAAATCTCAACAAATAGGCTTTATCCACAGAATCAGCTTCGTCTCCAACCTGATGATAATATTTTGCAATTTCTTCATCGAAAGCATCGAAACCAGGTGAAAAAGTAAGCGCGGGGACACCTTTTGCGGCAAAAGAAACATTATCCGACCTATCGAAGAGATTTTGCTCAGCGGCTGGATTTTTAAAAACATCCAGTCCTACTTTTCTGGTTGCCTGGGAAATCAGGCTATCAACCCCTGTTCTCCCCCAACCGATGACAGAAATATGTTTTGTAGAATTGTAACCAGCCCCATCGGTATTCAGATTAAATATTATTTTATTTAGGGGAATCATTGGATTTTCAGCATAATATTTACTTCCCAACAATCCTACCTCTTCACCGGTAACGGCTAAGAAAATGATAGAGCGCAGAGGTTTCTTTATAGCCAGCCCGGCTGCGGCATGCATAATGGCTGCAGTTCCCATAGCATTATCTCTGGCACCATTGAAAATTGAATCTTCTGAAGTAAACACCCCACCTTTTTTTCCAGTACCAACGTGGTCATAATGAGCCGAGAGGAGTAAATATTCGTTTTTAAGAATGGGATCAGTGCCCTCGATAACCCCGATAACATTTTGGGAAGGTTTTGGAATGGTAGTACTTCCTCCAGCTGAAACAGAACCAGTCATTTTAACTTTTCCGGCGATCAACTCCTTTTTAATAAGATCACCCTTATCTTTTACCCAACCGACAATAAGTTGATCTTTATCACCTTCCGCGGCATCCTCCAATTGAAGTGTTTCTCTGCCAAAATAATTAGTGAAAAAGGCCCATGGCGAGTTAAGTTGGTAGAGTTCAAGCAAGGCAACTGCTTTATGTTTTATAGCTAATGCCCTTTTCTTTTTTGAAGCTCTCATTACGGCTGATTGTTGGGAATTATCAGGTTCACCTGGTAAAACGATGACAATTTTACCCTCCACATCCAGGCCATCATAGTCACTTACCCCGGTTTCCTCATTAACAAGGCCATATTTGGCAAAAACCACCGGAATGTTTTCAAAATTAGCCTGTCCACTTAAAATCAAACAATCGGAAATGGGTTCAAAAGTAATGTTATTCAAAACCAGGCTATACTTTTCAGTTGGTTTGAACACAGAAAAGGGAATTTTTTGAAAGTACGAATCCATGCCCGGAGCAAAAGTAACACCATAAGATTTCAGCTTATCGGCAATATATTGAGCGGCCTCATTATTCCCTGGTTCCCCGGTTCTTCGCCCCATGAGCTTATCATCGGCAAGAAAATTTAAAATTTCAGTCGTCTGACTATTCTTTTTTTTAAGTTCAGGCTGGCCATTCGAGTTTGAGCAACTCAATAAAATGGCAATGAACAAAGTGGGTAATATTTTAAGCATTGGTGTTATTTTTCAAATAAAATAGTTGCTAAATCTGCAGGTGAATAGTGAATAGATTTGAGGGTTTTCCTGTCATCTGCTCTATAAACCAAATAATGGTCCTCAGATAATTCAACGACACTTTCCACCCCTTTTGTTGCCTTGTAGTGAACCTGGGTTTGTTCCGCTTCTTCAAGTGTAGCGCAAGATTTACTCATATTAGACCGTTGAACCTCATCGAAAAGATCCTTAAATTTATCGCCAAGTCCGAATTCCAGGATAGCACCTGAAAGAACATATTGCAAATCGCAAAAGGCATCGGCCGCTGCCACCAAATCACCTGCCTGAATGGCATCCTCCAATTCGGTTAATTCTTCCTTAAGGAGAGAAATCCGCAGTTGGCAACGATCTTTTGAGGGAATCGCCGGCTCTGTAGGTAAGGGGTGTTTGAACGTGCGATGGAAATCTGCCACCTGGTTAAGAACATCTAATTTTTCCATAAAAACATATTAAACGTTAGCGGTCATCATTTTCTTAATGTCGTCATTTTTCCCAAAAGTAACAATAATATCTCCTTCCATAAATACAAATTCGGGGGTAATTACCCCTTTACATTTTTTTTCAATATCCACTTTAGATTTAGTTTTTGATACATTTTCATCTCTTAAAACCGAAATAATATTCACTTTAAATTCGCCTCTTATGTCTAAATCTGCCAATCTTTTATTTACCATCCAGGATGGTATCAAGGTTTCTGTCACAGAATGGTCGTTATCAATAAACAACATTTCCTTTCCAAGATTGTAAGTAAGCCGGTGGGAAAGTTGTTGCGCTGCTTCTTTTTCAGGATGCACAATATCATGAATATTCATTGCGGCCAAAATATACTCGTGGGTTTTTGAAAGAGAACGACAAATAATTTTATTTACGCCCATGCTTTTTAAAATGCCTACAGTCATTAAGGACGCGCCTTCGTTTTCACCAATGGCAACGATTACCCAGTTTGTTTCCTTGAGAGGTAAGGTACTCATACCTTTCAAATTGGTTGAATCAATGATAAATGTATTTTCAAGAATATCTTTGAGTCTGTTCGCCCTATCTCTATCAGAATCAACGCCAATGACCTGATGTCCTTTTCTGGACAAATCGATAGCCAACTCAGAACCAAAAATCCCAAGTCCGATAATCATAAATTTTTCAACTTCTTTTACGGGCATAAAAATAATTTTTAATTTATTAGGATAGAATCTTCCGGATAATCATATATCGGTGGTTCTTTGTGAGCCAGAAGGCCTGATAATAAGGAAAAGATACCTACCCTTCCTACAAACATAACTAATATAAGCACAAGTTTACCCGCATCGGAAAAAGCAGCGGTCACGCCCAGGCTAAGACCTACGGTAGAATAGGCAGAAAAAACTTCAAAGGCCAGGGACAAAAAAGTCATCGTAGGTTCTAATATACTAAGTACAATAATGGCAAAGCCAATGATAATAAGTGATAAAGAAATGATAGCAAAGGCTCTGTTGACAGAAGATTGCTCGATTTCCCTTTGGGCAAAATGCATTTTTTGTCTGCCTGTCAAAGAATGCCAGATATTTAAAACAGCTACAGCGAAAGTACTTGTTTTTATACCTCCACCTGTTGATGCAGGTGACGCACCCACCCACATTAGCATAATGGTTAAAAAAATGACCGGCGTACTCAATCCGGCTACATCTACCGTGTTAAAGCCAGCTGTACGCGGAGTAATTGATCCAAAAAAGGAGACGACCAATTTTCCAAAAAGGGAGGAATGTTCCTGTAATGTTGGACGGTTCCATTCTGCCACAAGAAAAAATATCCATCCAATGAATATTAAGCTAATGGTAGTGTATAACACCATTTTTGAGTTTAGACTTAACCTTACATGATGATATTCTGTGAAAAATTTAGCCTTCGAAAAAGCAAATTTTAATCGATAATATTTAAACTTTATGAAATCTGCGATATTAAAATGAATTGCATAGCCAAGGCCGCCAAAAACGAGTAAAAACCCAATAACCAAATGAATAACATAATTAAATCGAAGGAGAGGATCGTATAAATTATTTCCAAGAAGAGAAAAACCTGCATTACAAAAAGAAGAAACGGCATGAAAGAACGAAAAGAAAAGTCGTTCTTGAAATGAGTTACCATCGGGCAAAACGGGCAAACTAAAATAAATAATAATGGCCCCTAAAGTTTCCATGAACAGGGTAAAAACAACTACTTTTCTGGCTAAACCTAAAAGATCAGTAAACTGATCAGAACCAAGAAAATCACTTAAATAGGTATTTTCCCTATAAGATGCTTTTCCCTTGAAAAAATAGGAAAAGAAAGAAGTAAAAACGAGCATACTTAATCCGCCCAGCTGAATCAGCAACAAAATAACCACGTGACCAAAAAAGGTAAAACTTTTTCCCGTGTCATTTATGGCTAAGTCGTTGCCTTCGGTAATTTTAATAAAACTGTTCCAACTATAATGAGAAAAATGAAACTCCCCGCTAAAACAATTGACGGTTTGATATTCTTTTTGGAATAAAGGCGATCACTAAAAAGCCCAATCTCTATGGAAAGCAGTAGTATAACATTAGCGACAAATAAGGCAGAGGAATTATTCATTGAAGTCGTAAACTCCAGTCCTTGAAATAATGAAAAACCTACACTTATAAGCGTTAAAAACGGAAGGATTCCCCTTAAAAAAGGCTTCCATTTATCTCTTTTTGCTAATTTAAAAAAATCTGCAATTTCAAATAAAAAGGATGCAATGATAATGCCAAAATAGGCCACCAGAATATATGCATGAACCGAAGCTGAGTGTTTGAAACCAAGGTCCCAAAGTAACAAAAAGAGAGAAAAATATATTAAGTACGGGTGAAATTGGTTTCTCATGTAACCTATAAATTTGGACGGGACAAATGTATAGATAATATGATAAATAAAACAAGTAAATTAAAATAATCCCGAAGAACACCCATTTAAATCAGCGGGCAATACACTGCTTTTCAATCTATCCCAAATAAGTACCGTTTTATTTTTCCTGTTCTCGAAATCAGTCAGTATTTTTTGAAAATCATCGAGCGCCATAGTTTGTGGATCCTTTGATATAAGGGATTGATATTGAGTTATTAACCTGATTAATTCTTCTTTATCTCTGGACAAATTATCGATAACTAATTCTGGAACCTGATGAGTTACTCTGCCATTTTCGATATACTGATTCAAAAAATTAACAGTGGCATCTAAACAACTCAAAGTATGGTACAAGCCTTTTGACAAAGCCTTGAATTGTTCATTTAACTTAGAAAAGGTAGTTTTTTCTGAGGCTGCTAACCTTTCTATTGCCAAGGTTTTACAAGACGCACACGATGGAAACTGCGCAGTAGCTTTTTCTAAAAAAGCATTTGCCTGTTCTTTTCCGGACACATTGATATTCGAGAGAAACTCCTTTTGAAAAAAAAGTTTTTCTATCATTTTGCGTAAATCATTCACCCTTTGAAAAGATGTGAGAGATTCAATTTCCTTGGGGAACCTACCTTGAATTTCTGACTGACTGAGACGCTCACGATAAAAGGCTAATAGTTCGATATCCTTATACAGCTGTTCGGCCGTTTTATTAGATAGCAAAGAATCTGTCTCATTCACAATCAAAAACCTACCAATTTCACGAAATTTCAGGAGCATTTCAGCATTGAACCAGAGATCTACCTCTGTTTGAACATTGGTATAAAGCTTACCGTACTTCTCCTTCAGTTTAACATCCTTGCTGGACAAACTTTTCAACGAATTTGTTTTTAAAATGCCTATGTTTCGGTAGCTATCAATTAACCGGGCAAAGGCAATCCAATCCGTATATTTTGTCTGAAGAGAGCCTTGAAATAAGTCGATTTGTCTTCTCAAATCCAGTGCTGCAGAAAAAACTTCTAAAAACTCACTTTCTACTTCTTTTTTAGTTTCATTTTGAATCAGTTTAAATTCCCTTGTTTTTTTATCAAAATAAGCTTTGTTGAATGCAAGGTCTGAATAATCAGTATTGTATTCTGACTTCGTTTGAACAATCAAAATATAGGGTGCGGTAGTTTTGGGTACTTTACTTTTAAAATCCTCTACCTTACCCGCTTGAAACTGAAGAAAATACTTGGATTTCAGAGGCACATCGATATCCCAGTGAATTCTATAAAGGGTTGCACCCACGACTTTTTCATCATAAAGATTTCCTAAATCTTTGGAGAGCAATTTAATGTAAAACTCACTCACCATTTTATGGGGATCGTCCAGTTTTTCCATAGAGCGAAGTCCTTTATCGACTTGAGGCATAATCTGATTCGTCAGTGCCAAAAAAGGGCCTGACAAGCCTACTTTTAGAAGACTGGTTGCCGTTTTACCCAGGTCGGCAGATATTTCAGCTGTTTTTTGCCAAAAATCCCGAGCTTCATTACTTTTAATGGCTTCAAATTTAATTTTTGCCGTTATATCTCCTTTATTTAATACATCATCTGAAATATTTTCCAATACCCTTCCACCGTATTCAAGAAGTCGAGAGGAAATATTAGGATTCCTTGTATCGTGAATCATTAGAGGAATCGTAAGAAAATTATTAGGATTAACAGGATCTTTAATGCTGGCTGCCAGATACATGTACTGTGGATAATCCCCTTTTTTTATACCCACATCCCTTCTTTCCCCTTTATTAAGATCCTCCCCTTCGAACATAGGCGCAAGCAGAGACGGGTTCAACAAAAATATATAGGACGAATTTAAATTATAGTCTGATGAAATGGGAGTTTGATTCACCCAGGATTCAACCTGAGAGGCTATAACACTATTCTGACCAACGCTGCAGAAAGGCACGAATAAATAAAAGAAAAAAATTAAACGAGTATATTTCATTATATGTATTTGAACATTAATACGCATATTTGAAAAAAATATTGAAATTTTCAGTAAAAAAGTTTTGTTAAAATCATAAGCGTCGCCCATGAAATCAATTGTCATACTCGATGGACACACATTAAATCCAGGAGATTTATCCTGGGAAAAAATAAAACAGTTAGGAAAGATCACTATTTACCCCAGGACAAGCAGAGAAGAAGTCCTGAGCAGGGTCAAAGCTGCAGAAATAATCGTTGTAAACAAAGTAAAACTTGATGCGGAGGTATTGGAAAACGCTCCCCTTTGCCAATGTATATGTGTAACGGCGACTGGGTACAACAACATAGCTATAGAAAAAGCAAGACAAAAAGGTATCGTCGTTTTGAATGCAAGTAATTATGGAACAGGGTCAGTAGCTCAACACGTATTTGCCCTTTTACTTGATATTACCAATCGGGTAAATACGCAAAACACCTCGGTAAAAAAGGGAGATTGGGGAAATCAACCCGATTTTTGTTATGGACATGAAACCCTGGAAAGATTAGAGGGAAAAACCATTGGTATCGTTGGATTTGGATCTATTGGTCAGGCCGTTGCAAAAATAGCCGATGCCTTTGGTATGAACGTTAAAGTGGTTGCAAGGACGGCTGAAAAGGCAATAAATCTGGGGTATGAAGTTCAAACATTTGAGCAGGTTATTTCAAACAGTGACATCATTACCCTACATATTCCTTTGACCAATGACACAAAAAATATAATGAATAAGACTATTTTTCAAAAAATGAAAGATAATACCATTTTAATAAATACCTCCCGGGGAGATTTAATAAATGAGGAAGATCTTTACGAAGGATTAAATGTAAAAAAACCAGCATTTGCTGCTTTAGATGTATTAAAAACGGAACCCCCTGTAGGAGGTCATCCATTATTTAATTTAGAAAATTGCATCATAACCCCACACGTGGCTTGGGCATCAAAACAAGCAAGGGAAAAACTAATGGACATGACCGTAGAAAATATACTATGTTTTTTAGAGAAAAGACCTTTCAATAATTTGGCTAAGTAAAAATAAGATGCACAAAAAAATAAAAGGTTTAGTTAAGGTTATGTAAAGAAATCTGAAAATAGTATCTTCGCGTTTTTGAAGCGTGAAAATATTGTAAAAGAATTATATTTGCGCAGTTTTCTAAAAAAGTAAACATTAATCGTTAAACAACTAGTTATGCAAGGAAAAGGGATTATCAGGTTCTTCCTTGTGTTGATGGTTCTGGTTACATTAATCCAGTTCCTATTCACATTGCCCACCCAGAGTGTCGAAAAAGCGGCAGATGCTTATGCTGAAGCAGCAAGCAGAAACGTATCAAAGAACCTTAAGCAGGAAGTGTTCAAACAGAAGCGTATTGCCTATTTGGATTCCATGTCTTCTGAAGAGGTGTTGAAGATTCCTATGCTCAAAACCTACAATTACCAGGAATTAAAGTCACAACAATTAGCGTTGGGACTTGATTTAAAGGGAGGTATGAGTGTTTTACTGCAAGTAGATTTACGTGACTTTTTACGTGCTCTTGCGAATGATAGTAAAGATCCAGCTTTCTTAGCAGCCCTGGAAAAAGCATCAAAGGATCAAATCACCTCACAAGGAGATTATGTAACTTTGTTTGCGGACGCCTACACGCAAAATAACCGTAACTTGGCGCCTTTATTTTCTACTTCAGAATTACTCAGAGAGGAAATAACGTTTGGATCAAGTAACGCTCAAGTGGTAACCATTTTACGCGAAAAGGCCAGTGAAACCGTTGAATTGACTTTCAAACTGTTGAAAGAACGTATTGACCGTCTTGGTGTTATGCAACCCAACGTTTCTCTTGACCCAAGTCGCGATTTAATTCTTGTGGAACTTCCAGGTATTGATAATCCAGAGAGAGCGCGTAATTTTTTACAAGCCGCTGCCAAACTTGAATTTTGGGATGTTTACAGGATAACCGATCCTGTGAATCCTAATCGTGCAGGTAGCGAAACCATTCAAAAGGCTATTGCTGATGCTAACGCTGAATTGGCAAAAACCATTGGTGGTGGCGAATTGAAAAAAGAAATTTTACGTATTGATACTACTTATGCCACTGATGCAGACGGAAATCAAAACAAAACTAAAATTGCGAAATTAGATACGCTTTATAGTCCGGTAAATATAGCCAGTGGTCCCATATTCGAGAATCTTTCTTTAAATACAGGAGGTGAATTCGGAATGGCAGTTATTGGTGTTTCGGAACGTAATAAAAAATCTATTATCGATTCTTTATTAACCCGTCCAGAGGTTAGAAGCAGAGTACCTAAAGAAATTTCATTCCATTGGGGAAGGGATCCAATTACCAACACACAAACGAACGAGGTAACGGATCTTTACATGCTCTACGCAATTAAAAAGGAAAGAGCGGAAGCACCAGTGTCAGGTGACCAGGTGGTTGCTGCAGCGGCAGAACCTGATCCAATTACTAAGGAAACAGGTGTAACCCTTAGAATGGATAAAAACGGAGCTAAAGCATGGGCAGAAATGACCACTAAAGCTGCACAGGATAATAATCGCCAGGTTGCTATCTTACTTGATGATGAGGTAGTTTCTGCCCCTAGTGTAAACGAGCCAATCACTGGCGGAAATACACAGATAACAGGAAACTTCAATATTCAAGAAGCACAGGATTTAGCTAATATTCTGGAAATTGGAAAATTACCAGCGGAAACTAAAATTATATCAGAAGCCTTAGTTGGTCCTTCTTTAGGAAAAGAGAATATATCAAAAAGTATCAATTCTTTAGTGATTGGATTTTTAATCGTAATGGCCTTCATGTTCTTGTACTATAGTTCTGCGGGTATCATGTCTATCATTTCCCTTTTCCTTAATATCTTCTTTATTTTCGGTACGCTGGCTTCCTTTGGAACTGTTTTAACCCTACCGGGTATTGCTGGTATCGTTCTTACCATAGGTATGGCCGTTGACGCCAACGTAATCATCTACGAAAGAATCAGAGAGGAACTCGCAGAAGGAAAAGCTCTTTTAACGGCTATTTCAGAAGGTTTCCGTCAGTCATACTCAGCGATTATTGACTCAAACGTCACTACGCTTCTTTCTGCATTTATGCTTTCGTATTTCGGATTGGGTCCAATTAAGGGTTTTGCCGTTGTCTTAATCATCGGTATTTTATCTTCTATGTTTACGGCTGTATTGGTTAGTAGATTATTAATTGACTGGTGGACAGGAAGAGGAAAAAACCTTCAATTCTCTAATTCTTTCTCTAAAAGCGCTTTTTCAAGCATCAATGTTGATTGGATGGGTAAGCGTAAAATAGCTTATTTGTTTTCTGGGGTTTTGGTTTTATTAAGCTTAGTTTCAATATTTACCAGAGGATTTGAATTTGGTGTTGATTTCAAAGGTGGATATTCCTACAATATTCAATTTTCAGAATCAGTAAATCCTGAGGATTTAAGGAAAGAATTAACTACCGCTTTTTATGGAAATACACCAGTAGTTAAATCCATTGACTCTGAAAATTCACTGAATGTGGTTACCAGTTACATGATTGACAGTGGTGATGAAAATGCTTCTCAAAAAGTACTAGAAAGATTGTTTGCTGGTGTGAATACTATTTCTGGAAATAATCTGGATATTGCTAATTTCAGTAATCCAGAGGGAACTGGAACCCACGTTGTTAGTTCAAGTCAGGTTGGGCCTACCGTTGCAGAAGATATAAAGACAAGTTCATTTCAGGCAGCTTTATTTGCGTTGGTTCTGATTTTCTTGTATATCTTCATTCGATTCAGCAAATGGCAGTACAGCGCAGGTGCTGTTATTGCTTTATTTCATGATACCATAATTACTTTAGGTGTATTCTCTGCTTTACATGGAATTTTACCTTTCAGTATGGAGGTTGATCAGGCCTTTATTGCCGCGATATTGACAGTCATTGGTTACTCAATAAATGATACAGTGGTAGTTTTTGACCGTATTAGAGAGATGATGGGTATTTATGTCAAAAGATCAAGGCATGAGGTAATCAACAAAGCCATCAATAATACCTTAAGTAGAACCACTTTAACCTCTTTAACTACCTTGTTTGTAGTTATTGTATTATTCTTGTTTGGTGGTTCAAGTATCAAAGGATTCTCTTTTGCTATCCTATTTGGTATAACCATCGGTACTTATTCGTCTATTTTTGTAGCTTCACCGCTAATGTCTGATTTACTAAAAAAAGACGAAGTAACTAAGTCTTAAAAGAGATAAAATTTCTTTTTCCTATACAGGATAAAGGCGAATGCAACGATGCATTCGCCTTTTTTGTTTATATTGTAAAAGCAAAACAAAATAAGGTGAATCATTGTTTTTTGGGAAGATTTATCTATTGGTTTCTTTGTCCAACTTCAATCTATCGGCTATGCAAAAATGGGGAATTCTTTTTATCCTAACATATACTCTATCTGCTTGTACTTACACTGAAAAAATCAGGGACGGAAAAACAGCCTATGAAAGAAAGCAATTTACCATTGCCAATCAATTGCTTACCAATGAAATAAAAAAAGTTAAAACAGGTACTGATAGAGGTATTTTATCTTTTATTCTGGCAGAAACTGCCATGCAAATGGGAAATATTGATCAGGCTATCGAAAATTATAAACTTTCTTATGATAATGGCTTTGGTGTTGATGCGCTAAAAGGATTGGCTTTTGCCCTAAAACAGAGTGAGCAATACGCTGAAGCGATGCAAACTTTCAAAGATTTAAGTATTGAAATTGGCAGCCCTTATGAATACAGAAAAGATATTGCCAATTGTGACCTGGCTGCAAAATGGAAGAAAGAAGAATACAAAGATTTTCAAGTTGAACCTTTACCCATTAACTCCGCTTTCGCCGATTATTCTCCCGTTCTACTAAATAAAAACAGCCTCATCTTTACCTCGGACCGACCGACTGCCACTGGTGAACAAATTTATTTATGGACCGGCGCAGGATTTACAGATATTTTTATAGCCGACCTGGAAACTGGCGATGCTGTTCCTTGGAAAATCAATATTAATTCTCCAGCCCATGAAGGAACACTTTCCTTTAATGCTGAACGAAATAAAGCGGTGTTTACACGTTGTAGCGGAGGTAAAAAGGAAGATGCCTTTTGTAAATTATTTATCATTGAAAAAATAAATGCAGAAACCTGGGGGCCTGCATCTCAAATTTTTCCCACATTAAAAGATCTTAATCTTGGACATCCAACCCTCTCTGAAAATGGAAAATACATGCTATTCAGCGCTAAAGCACCCGAAGGATGGGGCGGCTTTGACCTATATAACTCCCAACTTCTAGATAATGGTACCTGGAGTGAACCCGCTTTACTCAATAGACAGATTAATACGCCTGGAAATGAGCAATTTCCGTCTTTAGATAAAGATACGCTTTATTTTAGTTCAGATTATTTACCTGGTATGGGCGGACTGGATATTTTTAAAAGCTTCAGACTTGAAAACGGAGAATGGTCGCCTCCGGTGAACCTGAAATATCCCATAAATTCCGGTAGTGATGATTTTAACTACACCATTATTCACTCCGTAAATAATCTGCCATTTGGTTATTTTACATCAACCAGAGAAGGCGGAAATGGCAGAGAAGATATTTATACTTTTAAAAAATTACCTCCAAATCCTAAAAAAGATGAGAAAACACCTTCGGAAAAACCCAAGGTTATTGCTTATCAATATTATTTAGATGTTTTTGTACTGGAAAAAATTTATGCAGAACCCAATAATCCAAATTCTGCGTTATTAGGTAGAAAACCTTTAACCAATGCAAAATTATCTACCATCATTACCGGAAATGACCAGGAATTTTTGACGGATAGTACTGGAAAAACCAGAATTACCATTCAACCAGGATCTATGTGGAATTTCCTGGCTGGTAAAGATGGGTATCTCAATAATGCAGCGACTTTTAATGCTGCCGGACTACAAGCTACCCCGGAAAATCCTATTCAAATAGTTGAAATGGAAATCGTCCTCGATAAAATATTTAAAAATACAGAGATTGTTTTAGACGATATTTATTACGATTTAGATAAATGGGATATTCGTTCTGACGCTAAACCCACGCTGGATAAACTAGCTAATACGCTGATCTTAAATCCTCTCATCAGAATTCAGTTGGCTTCACATACAGATTGCCGGGGTGTTGATTCCTATAATCAGGTTCTTTCTCAAAGAAGAGCTCAATCAGCTATTGAATACCTCATTGGAAAGGGTGTTCCACCTGGACGAATGGTTGCCAAAGGCTTTGGCGAAACATCACCCACAGCCATTTGTGTCTGTTCGCGATGCACGGAAGAGGAACACCAGCGAAACAGACGAACGACCTTCAAAATTATCGATTAAATATAAACATGCGACCCATCCGGGGTCGATTTTTACCATTTTTACATGTCATAATATTATGCCCCTGGCGGCATTATTTCCCCATTATACCATTAGGCCCCTGGCGGTAACCGTTCTATAAACTGACCCGTCCTAAAAAAAGTTTACAGATTTAACAATT
>JAJTER010000086.1 GCA_021299835.1 Saprospiraceae bacterium
GTTGGGTATATTGGCTAAAAGAAAAAGATTTACAAACCTTTGACATTCATATCTAACGTGTAAAGTCCATCCATTGCAGTTATAAACAGAGTAGATTTATCAGCACCACCAAAACAAACATTGGCAGTCCATCTGGCAGTTACAGGAATATGAGCGATTTTGACCCCTTTTTTGTTGAAAACAGTCACGCCATCCCCTGTCAAATAAACATTTCCTTTTTGGTCCAGGGTCATTCCATCAGACCCCATTTCCGCAAATAATTTTTTATCAATCAATTGATTGTTTTTGTTGATGCGGTAGGAATAGGTTTTTTTTCCTCCAATGTCAGCCACATAAAGTAACTTACCATTGGCTGAACCCACAATGCCATTGGGTTTTACGAGGGTAGTTTCAACTCTTTCAACCTTTTTTCCATCCTGGGACATGAAATAAACATGTTCTCCATCTTGTTGTCTGTCAGGATTCCTTGTCCAGTAATTTCTTTTATAGAGGGGATCGGTAAAGAAAATACCACCATTGGGATGAACCCATAAATCATTGGGACCGTTCAATTTTTTTCCATCATACAAATCAAGCAGCACTTTATGTTTGCCATCGGGAGAGAAAGACCAGATCTGATTATCCATATCGGCACAGGCAAGTAAATTTCCGTTACTATCAAAATAGAGACCATTGGCTCTACCCGAATCATCAGAAAAAATATTTAATTGACCTGAGTTGGCAGACCATTTCACAATAGTGTTATTAGGTTGGTCGGTAAAAAAGACGTTCCCCATTTTATCTACGGCCGGGCCCTCAGTAAAAATGAAGCCACTCCCAATTTTTATAAGTTTTGCTCCATTTTTTACGATAGAAGCATCATCCATTATTTGTCCAAAGGAAAAATGGACAAAAAGTATATTGATTAAAAATAGACAACGAGCAAAATGATTCATGTTCAAAATTTTTAATCAATATAACAATAATTTATTGCTTAAAAAACATCTGACAATGGATCTTTGAAAGATATTCCATTATCTAAAGGATCTCTTGAAAGCAAATTGAATTCGGCCAGCGCGTGAATAATCAGTTCCATCAAAATAAGGGTATTTTCTTTTTCAGTGCCTGCATATTTTTCAGCCAGTTTTTTCAGACCTGCCACTTTTTCCAATCGTTTTAAATATTCATTTTCTGATAAATCTAAAGGCAACTCAAGAACATTTGCATCTGAAAAATAGGCTTTTAGCGTTCCGTAAGGATCTCTTTCATTCCCTTTAGAGAGCGCATCGGGATTCGGGAAAAGTTTCAGGAAATAATTTTTTATAGCCTTCCCAAAAAGCGCCATAGCCACAGCTTGAGGACCTTCCTGTTCCCCTTCATAAACGAGTTCAATTTTCCCTGTAATAGCGGGAATAATTCCCCAGAAATCACTGACCCTTGCTATGCCGGTTGATTCTTTATTTAACAATAATCTTCTTTCGACGGTACTTACCAGATTTTCATAAGCACTGATAGATAAACGCGCTGAAACACCACTTTTTGCATCGACAAATTCACTTTCGCGCGCTTGAAAAGCAATATCCTCCAATAAATAAGATAAAATATCGGGTACTTTGACTACATTTTCCATTTCCGGAGCAATTTTAGCTTCCGCTAAAGTTATCTGCCTGGCTATGTCAATTGTTTTAGGATAGTGGGTTAAAATCTGACTTTGAATCCTATCTTTTAGCGGTGTAATAATACTTCCTCTATTGGTATAATCTTCCGGATTGGCCGTAAAAACGAAGGAAATATCTAGTGGAAGTCTTAATTTGAAACCTCTGATTTGAATATCCCCCTCCTGTAAAATATTGAATAATGCTACCTGAATTCTTGGCTGCAAATCGGGTAATTCGTTGATAACAAATATACAACGATGTGAACGAGGAATAAGGCCAAAATGAATAACTCTTTCGTCCGCATAAGGCAATTTTAAAGTGGCAGCTTTTATCGGATCGACATCACCTATTAAATCGGCAATACTAACGTCGGGGGTAGCTAATTTTTCGACATATCGGTCGCTTCTGTGAAGCCAGGATACAGGCGTTTCATCTCCCATTTCTGCCACTAAATCTCTTGCAAATCTGGAAAGTGGTTGCATTGGATCGTCATTTAACTCACTTCCTGCAACGATAGGAATATATTCATCTAACAAATTGACTAACAAACGCGCCATTCTGGTTTTGGCTTGTCCTCTTAATCCGAGGAACAAAACATGGTGTCTGGAAAGAATAGCTCTTTCCAAATCAGGAATGACCGTATTTTCAAATCCAAGGATTCCAGCAAGGATAGGTTCACCCTTTTGCAACCTTGATCTGAGATTTCTGCGTAATTCGTCTTTTATAGAAATAGGTTGATACCCTGTCGATTTTAATTGCCCTAAAGTGGAAGCCCTCATGTTTTACATTTTTTTTAGGAAACATTGAAAAATGAAATTAGTTTATGATTTTCCTTATGTTTAAATTTTAAATAACATGAGTAAAGCTTTTTTATATAGAAAATTACCGATATTGTTTTTATTATCTATTTCAAATTACAAACAATGAAATATTGTCTGCTTTTTTGTTTCATAATACCCTTTGGTGCTATTTTCAGGGCAAATGGACAAATCGTAGGGCCTGAAAATGGCACCCTAATCATAGTGGGAGGTGGGAAATTATCTGATACTATTCTATTGGCTTTCATTGAAGCCTCAGGGGGCATGGAGGCACCCATTTTAGTCATACCAACCGCTTTGGGACAACCAAACTACACAGAAAATGAAGGTGATTTTTTAAGAAAATTAGGCGCCAAAAATGTAAAGGTTTGGCATACTTACGATAAGTTAGTGGCCAATACAGATAGTTTTGTAAATCCAATTAGGAATGCTAAAGGAATTTGGTTTACCGGAGGCAGACAATGGAGATTGGTTGATTCTTACACCGGTACTGCCTCGGAAAAAGCATTTTGGGAGGTCCTGGAAAATAATGGTGTCATTGCCGGTACTTCTGCCGGAGCGTCCATACAAGGCGATTACCTGATTAGAGGAGATACGAAAAATAATACCATCCTTATGGGCGACCATGAAAAGGGTTTTGCCTTTTTAAAAAGTGTAATCATTGACCAACACGTTTTAGCAAGAAACAGATCTTTTGATTTGCCAAAAGTATTAGAAAAATTCCCCTCCTATCTGGGTATTGGTTTGGACGAAAACACAGCTATTGTCGTTAAAAAGGATACATTCAGGGTCATTGGCGATAGTTATGTTCTTATGTATGATAAAAGTACCGAAAACCCTTTTTATCTCCTAAAAAAAGGAGAACAGTACGATTTACAAAAAAGACAGATTTTAACGCTGAAAAATTAAAAAAATGAAGTTTTCAATACATATTCGTCCACTTTTATGGTCCATTATTCTCACTTTTTTATTTCTTGAGACCAGAGGACAGGAATTTCGAATACATAGCCACAACGATTATTTGCGACATCTTCCTTTTTGGGAAGCTGCTTCAGCCAAAGCCATGTCCATTGAAGTAGATGTCATCCTGCTGAGAGACACATTGTTTGTAGCGCATGAAAAGGAATCTATTACATCGAACAGGACCTTTGAAAATATGTATCTGGAACCTTTAAGGCTAAGTTCTGCCATGTCCTTTTCTTTACACCCGTCATTACAACTATTGGTAGATTGTAAAACGGAGGCCAACGCTACTCTTGCGTTAATTATTAAAAAATGTGAAACTTACAAAGAATTCCTTTACCATCCTGAAACGGGAAAAGGGGTAAAAATCACCATTTCTGGGAACAGGCCTCCTGCCTCAGATTATAATAATAGCCCACCATATTTATTTTTTGATCACCAATCCATTGATGATTTGGACAAAATATCTTTTGAGAAAATTGGTATGGTCTCACTTCCATTTTACAAGTTTGTCAGATGGAATGGGAAAGATACCATACCAGCTCCGGAAAAAGAAAAAGTGTTGAAAATAACTCAATCTGTTCATAAATATAAGGTCCCTTTCCGTTTTTGGGCAACGCCTGACACTCCAGAGGCTTGGAACATGTTACCTGAACTTGGCATTGATTTCATCAATACCGACCAGCCAATCCGGGTTTCGGAATATTTAAAAACTAATATAAAATAACTTACTTCTCAGCAGAAATGAGGTATTTACCTCCTGGTTTAGTATTCAACGTCGTATTAAACGACGTTTTACCTTGCCAGATCGAGGTTGCTGATGACTTATGAATGATCGGTAAACCAGGATTAACCCATTGAAATAAAGGATTTGAATCCACACCCACCGTGTTTTCAGCCTCATCAGCACATTTAACTTGCTCATTGGTTCTGACTTTAATTAATCCGCCCAATGAACTATAAATTTTTGCCATTTTTAGTTTACCATTTTCCCATTCCATATCCACAGTAACACCACCTCTGGCTTTCAGACCTGTTACTTTACCAGTATGCCATTCAGTGGGCAAGGCAGGCAAAAGATGTATTTCACCTTCATGACTTTGAACCAGCATTTCAGCTATTCCGGCGGTAGCACCAAAATTCCCATCGATTTGAAAAGGAGGATGAGCATCAAATAGATTGGGGTAAGTACCTCCCCCGCTCATGTTGGCACCGTCCACTCTTACTAGTTTAAACAAATTCGATAAAATATTTAACGCCTTATCTCCGTCTTTCAAACGAGCCCATATATTCACTTTCCAGCCCATAGACCAACCTGTGGCCTCATCTCCTCTCCTATCCAACACTTTTTTTACCGCTGACATCAACTCAGGTGTATGTTTCTCATTTATCTGATCCCCTGGATACATAGGATACAGATGTGAAAAATGTCTGTGTTGCACCTCACTGTCCTGAAAGTCAATTTGCCATTCCTGGAGCTGGCCGTATTGGCCGATTTGATAAGGCAACAGATCTTTTAATTTATCCTTAACCTCAATATCGTCAGCTATTTTCAACACACGGCAAGCCTGTAAATATCTGTCTAACGTTTCTCTTATAATAGCCATATCCATGGTGGGACCCTGGCTAAAAGTAGCTCTTTTATTACCATCATAAAGAAAATCATGTTCCGGAGAATGCCCAACAGGAGTCACCCAATTCCCAGACTTATTTTTAAAAAGCCAATCACTATAAAACAAAGTGGCTCCTTTTAAAAGCGGAAAAACCTCATTACGTAGAAAAATCAAATCTCCAGAAAAAAGGTATCTTTCCCAAAGATGACTGGTTAACCAACCCGCTGCCATGGGCCAAAAGGAACAATTACATTTATCAATAGGCTCAGCATGTCGCCAGATATCCATATTATGGTGAGCAACCCACCCCCTGGCATCGTACATGTTTTTTGCCGTTTTCTCCCCATTGACAGCTAACTCTTTAATGGCTGTAAAAAATGGTTCATGGCATTCTGCTAAATTAGTTAATTCGGCAGGCCAATAATTCATTTGGGCATTAATATTGATCGTATAGGCACCATTCCAAGGAGGAACCATTAATTCGTTCCAGATACCTTGCAGATTAAGAGGTTGGCCTCCAGGTCTGGACCCGGAAATCATGAGATATCTTCCAAATTGAAAATACAACGAGACAAAGGAAGGATCTTTACCATTTGAAAAAAGTTCAACTCTTTTGTCCGTTGGAAGTAAAGATTGTTTGGTCTTTGCAGCCAGATTTAAAGACACTCTATGAAATAAGGACTTATAATCCTTTTCCTGTCTGCTTTTCAGCGAATCGAATGAAACATTTTTAACTTTTGCAAAATACAGATGTAAAATAGAGTCCATATTTAGCCCATGAATAGCGGGACTTTTATCAAATCCATTGAAATTAGTTGTAGCAGAGAGAATAACTATGATGTCCTTCGCATTGTCCACTTGAATATGATCCTCATGATAATTAACTGTCCCACCAACGTTTCTAACCTCAAGTCTCACCTCAAAAGACAGACCTTCCCCAGGTTTTTTCAGGTCATATAAAATTCTATTGGCATTGGGTCGAAGATTTCCAAATTCATCATATAGCTCCGGATATTTGTACTGGTCATTTATACTTTCAACCATGGAAAATTCCCTTCGCAAGGCAAAGGAGGGAGCTTTTCCTTCCAAACGAAGGAAATTATCCTTTAAAGATAGGGTTTCAGTGGGTTTATGAGGGGTAGATAGATAAAGTTTACAATGTAACAGCTCTTCATCCAATGCTTCCAATCTAAAAACCATGATATGATCTGGGTAACTTGCAAAATAAGTGTGTTTAAATCTGTTATCCCCTACTTTATACTGTGTGACCACCGAGGCATCAGCAAGATTCAAGGTTCGGCTATAATCCTTTACTTGTTGGGAATCACGTTTAAAATCCATCCATAAGTCAGCCATAGGTTGATACATCTGATGATTCCTTCCCAGCCACTCTTTACTTATAATTTTTTGAGCGTCAATAAATTTTTGCTGATCGATGAGTTGAGTTACTGAATCTAAATATTTACCCACCTTTATATTATCAAATGTTTTTAGCGGATCACCGGAATACAAGGTACCCTCATTCAACTGAATTCTTTCCCGAATGACATCGCCAAAGACCATAGCCCCCATAAAACCATTGCCCATCGGAATGGCTTCATTCCAACGTTTTGCAGGCTGGTCATAACGAATAATCAAATCGTCTGATGGTGATTGACTAAATACGTTAGTGGAAGAAAAAGCAATTAAAACAGCGAAGATGGCAAAAAAGGGATGTTTCATAATTTATTTAGTATTGAGCGGAGTAATTTTAAATAGATAAACACCATGATGAGGAATACGCAATGATTTTTTACCTTCCCAAGGTCCCAAATCTTCCTGTCGCCATAAATCTCTGACACTAACGGGACCATTGATTTGCAAATCTTTCAAATCTAATGATATGTTCAACGCCTGTTCGTCCCCCCAACGGAAATATTCGTGTGGAATATTTCCAAGAGGATTGGCGTTAAAAATACCCACGGCAAAGGAACCGTCCTCCAGTGGTTTTTTCCAAATCTGATAATTATTTTCCAATTTAATAAGGGAGGCAGATTTACCCAAAGGATCCTGATTTACCTCAATAACCTCCGTATTGGTCAATAAATTAAGGGTAAATGCATCCAGTTGATCCATAGGACAACCAATTAACAAAGGAGCGGCCAACAAACAGTGCATAGAAAAATGGCTATATTGCTCATCGGGGGTAAGTCGCGTTGGATGCATGGGTGAACCTGTAGTTACATTTCCGATAACCAACATATCCCCCTGATATCAGGACCTGATCTGAAAACATTAGTTAATCGTGCCCAATGTTTTACATTATTTAAAGGAGCAGAATTTGAAATACTATAGATAATATCTCTATTTACCTCGTTTAAGGCATTTCTCATTCTCTCGGCAGAAGAAACTTCAATGCGCCAATCATATTTTAAATAATCTACGCCCCATTTTGCCCATTGTCTGGCATCCTGTTCCTCAAATCTATATTTACCAATATATCGAAAATTTCGTTTATTTAAGCGCACCTCATCTGAATAAAAACCATTTTCCTCATTAGAAGAACCACCGGGAAAACCAGCATAACTACTAATCCAGGGAGAAGAATAAACACCAACTTTTAGACCCCAACCATGCAGGGTATCAATCATTTTATCAAAAGAAGGAAATTTTTCATTCGCAAGTAATCCACCAAATTCACCCCCCCGTAGACCTTGCCAGGCATCATCAATATTTATATAATGCCATCCATAATCTATTAATCTGTTATTTAATAAAGCCTTGGAAGAAGCAATAACCTTTTGCTGATCAATTTCTCTGGCCCAGGAATTCCAGCCATTCCAACCCATAGGCGGAGTCAAAGAGATGGTATCAGAGATTTTAAAAACCACTTTTTGTCTGTGACTACCCAAAGAATTTTGGGCGACTAATTCAACGGGAAAAATACCATTTTTATGAACCGCACCAGTAATATGCCCAGTCAGAGAATCTAACTTCAAACCTTCTGGTAAATGAAGAGCTTTAAAAACCATAGGTTTTTTCCCTGTTGCTGCAATGAAATACATGAAAGGATTACCAGGTTTTGCGCCAAAAATCTTAGGAGAATTAATTTTAGGCAGTGTAGAAGACGCAGGAGTCAACAAATATTTTTCGCCATCATTAGGGATGGTTTTAGGATAATCAGCCTGATTTACCGTTATGGAAGCATTTGCCCATGAGCCAATATTTTTTGGATACCCTGCCCCTTTTCCTAATACTAACAAGCCCAATCTTCTTACCCCTTCAATGGATACATCAACCACTTTAGGTTTATTCCCTGGTAACATTTCACCGCTATCGAATATAATTTTCCTGTCGGCCAATACATAAAACCGAAGTGGAATAGAATCATTCCCCATATCATCAACACCCACTTCCGCAGAGAAACGCACTCCCTTTTCATTAAGTAAAAAAGCCATTACACTGGTTGATTCTAAACCAATACCCTTTTTATATTTAATGCCACCCATTGTGATTGGGTTTCCCTTTTGATTTACATTAGCAACAACTGATTGAATGCCATCTGAAAAGGTTTTTATAGGCAATTCATCCAGAAACTTCGTCAGATTTTGAGCATAAATGTTTCTTGTAAAAAGGAAGAACAATAAAATTATAGGTAACTTGTACATGCGTTGCATTTTAATAATATTTCTTAAAATTAAAAAATATGAGCACAATGTCTTACTCAAAAGTCATTTTAAAATACTTAGCCTTCATCATTTTTATATTCATACACAAAGAAATACAAGCTCAAAGTAAATTAGAAGTTGGAGAAAGGATAAATGGACCAGCGAATATACGGGACACCGTCAATGGAAATGTACTATTCAGCTTAAATGACGGTGTTTTAATTGAAACATCCCCCACAATAAATAAATGGGTAAAAATAGGGGTTTATGTAAAACTAACAGGTAAACAAATTGAAGCATTTAAACTTGAAAAAAACATCCCCTTAATAAATGAAGATGGAAAAACTATTGGAAAAACGATTAGTCCGGTAGAAATATCTATGATTGAAGAAGAAATAGGATACATAGAAGCATATACTCATCAGGATAATATAAATATGGCATTTAACCCTGAAGTACAGTTAATGAAAATATTAGCCTTGGGAAATTACCAGAAAAAAGCCCTTGAACCTTACATGAAAAAATTCGGATTTACAGAATATCAGGAAGATAATCATTTAAAATTTACACAATATTTCATCTATGAAAGTACGGTGGTAGATTTATCCCCTTTAGACAGAATTACCCTATTGTTTGACAAACAGAATTTAGCAGGCTATTTTCATACCAGAAATATGGTAGTAAAAGGCTATAAAACACACGATTTGGTTCGGGGACATAAATTAAGTGTTCTGGAAACCATGGCAAATCATGAGGTAAAAAACCTTAAACAAAAAAGGAATGCCTATTATAATTCAGTGGATTAAATAACATAGGAAACAGTCAAAAACCTCTAAATGTAAAATATTTAATACATTTATTAATATATAATTGACATTTTGTAAAAAATAATTTACATTTGATAAAAAAACAAATGAAGAACTATTTATTTCCGACCAGATTTAAAAATATCTCTGGATTGATATTTTATCTAACCACTATGATTGGCGCGGTGGTCTATATTTCAGATATCAATATGGATGAACTGTTGGTAATGAAGGTGCCCGCACTTATAAATGACCCAATTTTTACAAAGCAAAAAGGGATATGGATTGAGAATGGCATTTTTGATGAACTCATCACCATAGTATTAATTTTATCAGGCATCATACATTCATTTTCAAAAGAAAAAATGGAAGATGAATACATTTCCAGCATCAGGTTACAGGCATTGACCTGGTCCATTTATGTAAACTATGGTCTAGTATTATTGGCCACCCTTTTAATATTTGGAATGGCCTATTTTCATGTAATGATCATTCACTTATTCTCTTTAATCATCCTTTTTAACCTTCGCTTTCAATATAAATTAAGAGCCTACTACAAAATAAGCAACGATGAAGAATAGAATAAAGGTTTTACGTGCGGAGCTTTCAATATCCCAGGATTATTTAGCGCAACAACTAGGGGTCAGCAGACAAACCATACATGCCATAGAAAACAATAAATACTCTCCATCCTTATCGTTAGGAATGAGCATTGCAAAATTATTTAACAAAACGGTGGAGGAAGTATTTCAAATGGAGGAAAACCAATAAATCGAGATAATATTTTAATGTTTACCAATTTATTGAAATAATATTTGATAATTATTAAATAATTAATTATTAACTTTAGTTTTATTGTTTTTTTTGCAAAACTTAAACCATTATTATGAAAAAACACCAAAACTTTAGTTTTAAAAAACGAGGTTTTTTAAAAACATGTTTCATGTTACTTGTTTTATTACTTGGTATGGATAAAAACCAGGCAAGTGTAATAAAAACAACCATTTATAACCACCCTAAAAATCTAATTATTATATCTGGCAAGGTAACTGAAGAAGATGGGACTGCGATTCCTTATGCTTCGGTGAATGTTAAAGGTACCACCAAAGGAACAAATACAGATGAAGAAGGTAAATACTCAATTGAAGTTGAAAATTCGCAATCTATACTTGTATTTTCATACATTGGCTACACTTCCATGGAAGTTATGGTTGGACAGCAAACAAACATTAATATTACCTTAAAGATTGATGCCAAATTATTATCAGAAGTAGTGGTTGTTGGATATGGTGTGCAAAAAAAGGCAAATTTAACAGGCGCTGTTGACCAGGTCAGCAGTGAGGTATTTGATAATCGTCCTTTAACAAACTTAAACCAAGGTTTACAAGGAGTTATGCCTAATTTAAATATTAGAATGGGTGATGGAAAACCAAATCAGGCGCCTAGTTTTAATATTAGAGGAGCTACATCCATTGGTCAAGGAGGAAATGCATTAGTACTAATTGATAACGTCGAAGGTGATCCAAGTTTATTAAATCCGAATGATATTGCATCTATTACCCTTTTAAAAGATGCCGCTTCAGCCTCAATATATGGAGCCCGAGGTGTTTTTGGCGTTGTTTTAATTACAACAAAAAATCCGACTGCTGGCAAAACCTCCATCAACTATTCTAGTAATTATTCTTTTAAACAACCCATTACAGTACCTGATTTAGTTACGGATGGATATACCTGGGCATCAATGTTTGCTGAGTCATTTGTAAATTTCGGTGGAATATTTCCACAAAATTCAAACAAGACGTTGAAATTTTCACAGGCTTATTTAAACGAATTAAAAAGAAGATCTGGCATTGAAGGTCTTCCTGAAGTTGAAATAGACCCAGTCACTGGAGAATATGTATACTATGGAAGTACCGATTATTATGGAATCCTATATAAAGATAAAACACTTTCTACTGAACATAACTTAAGCTTATCTGGAAGCAGTGATAAAGCAAGTTATCTTGTTACCGGCAGATATTTTGGGCAAAACGGATTATTTAGATATAATTCGGATGATTACCAGGTTTTAAATTTTTCGGCAAAAGGAAGTATTGATCTATACAAATGGTTAAAAGTTACCAATTTTTCCCAATTCACGAGTATGAAGTACCACAATCCATTAAATGTTGGAGAAGGAGGAGGAGTTTGGAGAAATATTGCAGATGAGGGATTTCCATTAGCACCATTGTTAAATCCAGACGGAACCCTAACATTTAGTTCCGCCTATAGTATTGGAGATTTTTATTACGGAAAAAATGGAATTGACAATAACAAGAGAGTATTTAGAAATACGGCTGGGATGATCGCCACCTTTTTAAATAATAAATTAAGAATAAAAGGTGATTTCACTTTTCAAAATACAGACAATAACGATAGAATCAAAGCGGTACCCGTTCCCTATAGTGTAAAACCTGGTGTAATTTCGTATATTGGAACAACTACAAATTATTTAAATGATACTTATAGAGAAACAAATTACATAACGACTAATTTATATACAGAATATGAAAACACCATAGGTAAAAACCATTATATAAAAATACTTGCAGGTTACAATTATGAACAATCAAATTTCAAAAGAATAACAGCTCAAAGGAATGGACTTATTTTTGACGGTGCCAATGACTTAAACTTAGCCCTTGGTCAGTCAATTATAACCACAGGAGGTTGGGAAGTATGGAAAATTCAAGGTGGCTTTTCCAGACTAAATTACTCATTTAGGGATAAATACTTAATTGAGATAAATGGTAGATATGATGGTTCATCTAAATTTCCACAAAACCAACGATATGCCTTTTTCCCTTCCTATTCTGTTGGATGGCGTGTAAATAAAGAGTCCTTTTGGAGGCTACCTGAAACAATTGTATCTGATTTTAAAATTAGGGCATCTTATGGTTCTCTGGGAAATGGTAATATCTCATCCTATGCGTACTTAGAACAGTTTTCTATCTCCCAATCAAATTTAATATTGGCTGGCCAAAGACCTCAGATAACAAGAAATCCTGCTGTTCTACCACAAGGATTAACATGGGAAACAGCAACAACCCAAAATATTGGAATTGATTTAGCTATGTTTTCTAATAAATTAACCTTAAATGCTGACGCTTATATTAGAACTACTACGGATATGTTTACTGTTGGTTTGACCCTTCCAGCAGTATTTGGAGCAAGTTCCCCAAGAGGTAATTATGCAGATTTGGAAACTAAAGGTTGGGAGGGAGTATTAACTTACAGAGATAAAATACAAGTGGGTAAAAAACCACTTGACTTTAATCTTAGATTTACTCTAGCAGATAATATTTCTGTCATTAAAAAATATAATAATCCCGAAAAAGTACTAACCGATTATTATGAAGGACAGGTAATTGGAGAAATATGGGGGTATACAACGGCAGGTTTTTTTACATCAGCAGATGACGTTAAAAATAGCGCTAATCAAAACTTATTTCGCACTGCTTCCAGTGGATTATGGTTTCCGGGAGATATCAAATTTAAGGATATGAATGGAGACGGAGCTATTACTCCTGGTACAAATAGGATAGGAAATACAGGAGACAGATCTATCATTGGAAACTCAAGTCCAAGATACACTTATGGAATAATGATAAATGCTGATTGGAATAATTTCTTTTTCAGTGCCTTTTTTCAAGGTGTAGGAAAGCAAGATTGGTACCCGAGCAGAGAAGCCAGCCTTTTTTGGGGTCAATATAACAGACCTTACGGAGTAATTCCAAAAAGCATGTTAGGAAATATATGGACTGAGACTAATCAAGACGCCTATTTTCCAAGATACGTGTCACGAATTGCAAGTAATGCAAATGGTACATTATCAGCACCTCAAACAAAGTATATTCAAAATGTAAGATATATAAGGTTAAAAAATATTCAAATTGGATATAACCTTCCAACTAATGTAATTAATAAGATTAAGGCAACATCTGCAAGGTTATTTTTATCTGCTGAAAATATATGGGCATTTTCGCCATTATTTAAAATTACTAGAGATATAGATGTTGAAAATGCCGTTGCTTCAGACCAGGTTTTCAATCCTGGGGGTAACTCAGGTGACGGTTACAATTATCCATTAATGAAAAGCGTAACAGCTGGGATTTCTATTTCTTTTTAAACACAAACAAAAAATAACTATGAAATTATCAACCATAATAACATTATTTTTTGCCTCCTTTATTATTTCGGGATGTAACCTGGAAGAACTGCCAGAGGCGACAACTACGAAGGGTCCAATCTTTGAAAGTGAAAATGGACTAATTCTTTACACAAACTCTTTTTACAATATAATCAATGGTAAAAATTTACATAGAGCAGATGCCATGTCTGATTATTTATGTAGAAATGGAAGTCCAGCATTCATAACACCAGGAAATTTTAGTCCGGAAGTTAGTTCGGGCTGGACCTGGGGTGACTTAAGAAATATAAATTATTTCTTAGAAAATTGTAACAATCCCAAAATACCCGTGGCTACCAGAAATAATTATTTAGGTATTGCAAGATTTTTTAGAGCATGGTTCTATTTTGAAAAAGTAAAACGCTTTGGCGACGTACCATGGATTGGAAAAACATTAAACGTAGACGATAAGGAGTTACTTTTTAAAGGTAGAGATTCCAGAAAATTAATTATTGATTCTATTATTGCAGATTTAGATTTTGCAGCGAACAATATTATTATAAAAGCTGAAAATTCCAGAAGCTTAGTAACAAAAAATATTGCTCTTGCATTTAAGGCTAGAGTTTGTTTACATGAAGGAACGTTCAGAAAATATCATACTCAATTGGGTTTGACATCCTCTGTTCCAGATTTATTAAACCAAGCAGTAGAGGCTTCTAAAAAGGTAATGAACGAAGGAACTTATAAATTATATGACGGTGCAAGTATTGATAAATCGTATCGTCAAGTATTCATAAATCCTTCGCCCATTACAAGTGAAGTTTTATTTTCAGCTGTTTGTGATTTAGCGCTAAACAATTTAAATGATGCAAATTGGTATTGGACAAGTGGAACTTATGGTGATAAAGCCAGCTTTATTAGATCTTTTATTAATACTTATTTGAAAATAGATGGTACCCCGTTCACTAATGATCCCAACTTTAAAACTATGCTTTTTAAAGAGGAAGTAAAGGGCAGAGATAAAAGGTTACAACAAACCATAAGAGTAGGAGATTACAAAAGAATAAATAATGGTATTTTGGAGGCGGCACCTCCATTATTTTCCTACACTTTCTCTGGCTATCAACCAATCAAATGGGCGTTAGATGACATGTATTATGACACAAGGGATTTAAATATAAACTCTGTATCTATCATAAGATATGCTGAAATCTTGCTAATTTTTGCAGAAGCCAAAGCAGAATTAGGTACATTAACGGATGCAGAGTGGGCAGCCACTGTAGGTTTATTGAGAAAAAGAGCTGGAATAACAGGAGGTTTAACAACTAAACCAACTAATATAGATCCATATTTAAAATCGACATATTTTCCAGAAATAAATGACCCAGTACTTTTAGAAATAAGAAGAGAAAGAGGCATTGAATTATGTTTGGAGGGATTTAGATTTGACGATATTATAAGATGGAAAAAAGGAAATTTAATGGAAATGGAATGGAACGGAATGTATGTTCCTGCTCTGGATGTTCCTATGGATTTAAATGAGGACGGAAAGTTAGATGTTGCATTTTACAAAAAACTACCCACTAAGGTTCCCGGCGTTACCTACGTTGAAGTATCACCGACAATATCTGGTAAACCTAACGCACAATTATTATCAAATAGTGATTTTGGAGAGTTAACTTGGCTAAATAATATCAAAAGGAAATTTGATGATAAACATTATTATTATCCAATACCAGCAGCGGATATAATAACTAATCCAAACTTGAAACAAAATCCTGGATGGTAAAAAAAATAAAAAACCCGAAATAAAATTTTATTTCGGGTTTTTTATTTTTTAAGTATCCCCAAGGCGGTAAACAGCCAACCAAATATTAAAAGGGAACCGCCCAAAGGAGTTATTGGGCCTAAGAAAGGAATACTAATGTTGAGTATTGACTGGGTAGATAAAAGGTAAAGAGAACCTGAAAAAAGTAAGATACCTGTAAAAAAAAAGAACCCAGCTATTTTAAATGAACGCTCTCCTTTAGGAAAATTAGCACCTAAAAGACCTAAAACAATGAGCGCGAAGGCATGATAAAATTGATATTTTACGCCCGTTTCGAAATTATTAACCTCTTTGAGGGATAATAAAGGTTTTAAGCCATGGGCTGCAAAGGCACCAATAACGACACCTAAAAAGGCAAAGAGTAATCCACAAAGAATATGAAATCTGGAAGATGGACTCATGAAAAGGGAACTTAAAAAGGGATTATTCAATAACCTTTTTTCTGTTTTTAAACCACCAGAAAGCCAAACCACCCACTAGTAAATAAGGAGTAAGCAACATATAAAGGATGCCAGCATTTAAACCTTTGCCAGCAGTACCCCCATTTTTCAAATTACTTTCAGCAGCCATTTTGCACATAGGACATTGAGCCATTAACTCACTACCTAAAATCATCATGGCAAATATAAAACCCAAAACAATCCATTTTTTCATAAACAAATATTTAGGAGTAATAAGGCATTAATAGAAAATAACAAACAGGGCCAGTTATAGCAACATATAACCAAACGGGAAAGACATAGCGTGCCATCATTTTATGCTTATCAAATTGATTCGTATAAGCTCTGATGAAAGTCAGTAAGATAAACGGCAAACTAATAGCCGCGAGTGATATATGAGAAAACAATAAGATTAGATAAGGCGTACGACTTTTATCAACCAATAAGAGCTCTTCACTATCAAGAATACCATCATGATTCAAGTCACCAAATATGGTTTCCGGAGTGGTAAAATGATAAGCAACATAAGATAACAAAAAGAGAACAGACAGGCCCAAAGCAGTTAGCATAAATCTCTTATGAAGTTCCATGTTTTTTGCCTTAATAAAATAAAGGGCTACCAAAAGAACAATAGCTGTTAATGCATTTAAAGAAGCATGAAAAGGAGGTAAAAAACTAAAATCTACGCCTATATCCAACTTATACCTCCTCATTAGACCTACTAAAACTAAAACGACAAAAGTTAGAACATAAGCAACCCTATTTAACTTTTTCTCGAGTACAATATTATTATCCATAGCTATTTTTCTTTCTCTCTTTTAAAGATAAGTTCATCTCTTGTTGATTCTATAGGAAGTAACATAGCGAGATGTTCCGTTAATCTTGTTAATTCTTTCCCTGAAGCAAGATTATAATGTTTCCTAACGGTGCCAGAAGTATCTACGAGCGCAACAGGAATTTCACCTAAAGCTGGTTTCATAAAATAATACATCCGTTGAACACCAAGATCAGGAAAATAAGAAATAATAGGAGAAGGAAACAATTTATTACGTTTCACGAAAGCGATGAGAGAATCAGGCTGGGTTGCTCTGGTAAAAATATAAAAGGAAATATCGGATCTACTTTTGAATTGTTCATGAAGTTCATCAATGAATTTCATAGAACTAATTTCGTTTTCAAGACCATCAGGGTACCAAATGCCGAGATGAACCTTCCCTTTAGTTTTATCCGCGGAAAAAACGATTTTATCAAAAGAAACCCTAGTTTCTCTTTCCATTGGACCTAAATCCCCCAATTCAGCTAACGCTTTTAACCTGTAATCCAAACCTGTTTGAAGATAGTACCAGCTAACTACTGGTACACCACCGAAAATTCCTAATAGAAATATAAACTGCCAAATCGATTTGCTGGACATACTTAATGTTAAAGTCTAAAAAGGCTTGTATCTTCAACGTAACCTTGTTTACCCTTTAAAGGTTCAACTGTTTTAGCATTTTTTTCCTTAACAAATTCTCTCCTGGCCTTCCAAGCAGTACCTTCTTGAAAAAACGCAAAAAGTGCCCATATCAATAAGGAAGTAGGTAAAAGAACGGTTAAAGCCAAACCTTTAACCTCATAGGCCATGTGCATAAATTCATAAATAATAAAATATGCTTTATAAATAGAAAGAACCGCGATAATAAATCCAACAGGATATGCTATCCAAGTAATATCATTAATACCAGGAATAATGTGACCTTTACCAAAGAGGGAAATAAAAACCTCAATTAAAGTAACAAAGCCCAATAAAAACAAGCCTTTTACTACCGCTTTTTTGCTTTCTTCGTATGTTTTATGACTCATAATTCAAAATTTAGACATGAAAAAGATAAAAAATTAAAACAGATAGAAAACAAGAAAAACGAAAACCCAGACTAAATCGACGAAATGCCAATATAAACCTATTTTCTCTACCATCTCATATCCATTTTTCCTTGACGCATACACACCACTAGCCACATTAATCATAATAATTAATAAAAATGCAACCCCTGATAATACGTGAAAACCGTGAAAACCAGTAATAAAGAAAAATAAAGCACCAAAAGCCTTAGGACCGAATTCTTCCATTTGAACTTGCCCAGCCGCAGGTCCTGACGCCAATTTAAATTTCTTGTGTATGAATCCGTCATTATCTACAAAAGCGTTGGGGTGATCACCTTTAGCCATAGCATGATGACCTTCAGCATGACCTTCAGCATGTCCACCTTCCTCAGATTTATGTAAAAGGTAAGAAGCACCGGCTTTAAAAGTTTCACCTGTAGCATTACCCTTTTCATCAAGATATGTACCTGAATCTATATGACTACCAAAAGGATTGGTAGTAACTGACATATTTTCTTTACCGATTAAATTTGTCCATTCCCAAGCCTGACAACCCAAAAATCCGGCTCCGCCTATAATAGTAAGAAACATCCAAAAAACAACACCCTTTTTATTTTCCCTGTGCCCTTCCTGAACGGCTCTTACCATAGTAACAGAAGAAATAATTAAGAGAAAAGACATGACCGTAACGAAAATTAACGGAGCATCATGAATACCAAATGGTGCAGTTGAGAACACAAAATCAGGTACAGGCCAGCTTGGGCTGCTAAAACGAAGCGCACCGTAAGCAATTAAAAAACCAGCAAAAGTAAATGCATCAGAAAGCAAGAAATACCACATCATCAATTTACCATAACTGATGTTAAAGGGTGCAGCAGCTCCTTCCCAAGAACCACCATGATTTTCACTATGCTGATGTAGCACATTTTCAGTTGTCTCCATTCCTAAAATTTTAAAAATTAAAATGATTTCTTAAGATTGCTGTTGTAACCATAAGAAAACGATTAAGTATATCCATAATATATCAACAAAATGCCAATATATTTGTGTCATTTCAAAACGTAATTTACGTTTAGCAGAAACCTCAAAAGGTAAAATAAAAGCATGTAAAATAGCAACAAAAACTGCAGCGAGACCACCTAAAATATGCGCAGCATGTAAACCTGACAACACATATAAGAAAGATCCGGAGGGATTTGTGCCTAATTCAACACCCAAAGCTACTAAAGCCATCCAACCTTTATATTGTAAATAAATAAAAAGGATGCCCAGTACAAAAGTAAGAAGTAATAAATATTTATATGACTTAACATTACCCGCAAGAAAACCTTTGTAAGAAAAATGTAGGGTAAAACTACTGGCTATTAAAGTAATCGTACTATATAAAAATAAAACAGGCATTGGAAACTCAAGCCAATTGCCTGCTGCCTGACGAACCACATAAGCACTTGTCAATGCTGCAAACAACATAACAACACTCGCACAACTCACCAGAAGTGCAAATTTTTGAGGATGAATCTTATTCCTGCTATATACTGTATTTTCTAATGTTGACATTTAATAACCTTTTAGTTTAGTTTATCCATTAAAAATACACCCAACACAATTGGTATATAAAAAAACGAAAAGAACAATAATGCTAAAGCAGCCTTCTTATTGTTCAACGAGTATAACCTAAAACTCAGAATAATATAAACCACTGAAAATATCAGCAATAAAAATAATGAAAAATTATCCGAGATGTTAAAATACCAAATTAGAAAACACACTGGAATAAGGAATAAAGAATAAATAAACGCTTGGAAACCAGTAGTATTCGTTGGAACATCACCTAAACTAGGCGTAATTTTGAATCCTGCTTTAATATAATCCTGATGACCTAACCAGGAAATAGCCCAAAAATGAGGAAATTGCCAAAAGAATTGAATAGCAAACAAACATAATCCTAAGATTGTTAATTCACCTTGAGCTGAAACCGTACCAATTAAAACAGGCAAAGCACCAGGGATAGCACCGACAAAGACTGCAATAGAAGATACTCTCTTTAATGGTGTATAAACAAAAGCGTAGAGCAATAAAGAAATAGCCCCTAATAAAGCAGACCAAAGACTTAAATTAGCTAAAATGATAAGACCAAAAACACTCATCACGCCAGCAATTAAGACGGCAGTTGATTCCTCCATCCTTCCAGATGGCAAAGGCCTGTTTGCGGTTCTGGACATTCTGGTGTCGTAACCTTTTTCTAAAGCCTGATTTAACGCATTGGCAGCACCCGTAATTAAAAATCCACCAATAAAAATGGAGAATAATTTATAGGTCAAAGAACGTTCCATTGGCAAGGCAATCCAATAAGCCATAAGAGCAGAAAAAACAACGGTTAAGGTCAATCGAAGTTTTACCAATTGGGTAAAATCGATGATAGCTAAAACCCATTGTTTTTTCTCTCTTTTAAGAGCCCCTGATTGCAGGTTCATTATTTATTTAAATTTAGTT
>JAJTER010000009.1 GCA_021299835.1 Saprospiraceae bacterium
TCTCTTGAAAATGCTCCCATGCCTGCTGTTTATATTGAACTTGGAAATTTGAGGAATAACTTCGATCAGCAGCGATTTATTTTGCCTTCCAACAGACAGGCTTTGGCCAACTGGCTTTTCGAGGGCGTAAAATAGCCTAACCCGTTAGTCCAGAGCGTTGATATTTGAAAGTAACCTTTTGATTTCTAAACTATTATTTTTCCACCAATTTACAGTCCAGATAGGTAGTAATTCAATATTATACTTTTTTAATTTATTTGTTTGTCTTACTTCCCAAATAAAGTCAGTGTGGGTTTCATTGGCGTGAAAGCCATCTAACAAAAAAAATATATAATTGGACTGAGCCATTTTTCTCTTTATGAAAAATGGAAAAAAGTCCTGATTGAAAAAGATATTTTTTTGAATATCATGGGCTGGAAGTTTATCCTCAAGCTTCAAAATCAACGCCGACCAAAATGAGGGATAACGCGTTTTAAACGGTTCTTCAAATTCCGGTTTAAATTTCTGAAACTCATACTCCAGGGAATAAATATCTCTACCGTCAACAGCTTCTAATAGTTTCAAATAAGGAATGAATAAATCATCTTTATTTTCCACTTCCACCATTTGTGCTCTTTTAAAGGAGGAAATGACCGTCAGATTATCCAGAGGTAATTGAGCCATTAATTCCACATAAGAGGGAGTAATACAATGATTGTTTAAATACTCATTTACATCATTATAGGTACTTAGCAGGTACACCGAATGAAAATGTTTAGATTGAATATCATCGGGCGTTAAAATTTCCAGACCATTATTGACCAAATGAGTAAAATGATTATTTAACGTGGATTCCTGGTGTTGAATCTTAAAAATCAGCGTCGAAATAAAATTCCGTTGGGTTTCCGTCATGCAAACAACCCCTATGGTTGGCAAATTTTCAGGCGTTGAGTAGCGAATTTTAGATAGCTCGTCTATGAGAAAAGAAGCTTCTTCCTCATTTATCCCATTTGGCTGAAGGACACCATTGATTCTATGAAAATGAACAGATGCGTCCTTAATTGCATGAATAGTGATGTGGCCTCCCTGCCACTGTTGCCATGGATTTCCCGGATAAAAGCAATGAATTTTAGATAATCGTGAAACAGGATACCTCTGTTTTAGCTCATTATCAATATATTCATTAGGAAATGAAGGGTTATAAAAATAAGTAACCCGAGGAGCCAGGGATTGAAATTTAGATAAAACGGCAGGAGACGAATACGAGGCATCGCCCCAAAAAACATGGTCAAAATGTAGAGAAGGGTTATCTTCAAAAAGATCATTTAGCTGATTAACTGTCATACATACCACTGGAAAACAGTCTGTTAACAGTGGTTTAATGTCTTTTATGAACAACAAATAATCCACTTCATTCCATGATTCTTTTTCAAACCATCTTATTATTTTTTGTATAGTATGTTTCTCTTCCTTTCTTAACTGTTTAATTCGTTCCTTCCTTTTTTGAAACCACACAGATTGTATCTGCCGGGGTAACATACTGCGAAATAGCTCCCAATCGGCCTCGAAAGTCTCCAGCGGCAGTGATGAATCGGGAAGTTGGTGATGGTAGTGTCGCAACAAGACCTGGTGTAAGTACCAATTTTTGAAGGTCATTAACCAATCATCCGGATTAATGGTCGAAAAGGATTGTATAATTGTTTTTGCTCCTTTAGAAAGATTTTCCCAACTTGACTGCCATTGATAAAAGACGGGAAAGTCACGAAAATTTATAAGTATCAGATCCAACTTATTAACCAGAGATTCCAGCCATTTTTGACGGGCTACTAAGGTAAGGGAATGATGGTCTAATTTTTCGAGAAAGAATGACTTAGTGTTAAAACGATGAATTGCCTCATCCATCAAGGTTTCAAGTTCAACAAATAAATCGTTGGAATTCCCAAAAGAATTTACATTGGTACTGGAGGCACGAAGGACTTCCTCGTTCACATAATCTGGAAGCCGCGACTGCCATTCTACAGCACTTTCTTTCAATGCTTCCAGGTAAACCATCCAATCACCTAAATAAGCCACACCAAAATCCTGAGGTATTTCAGGGAAAACCCAGATCTTCTGGTTTTGAATTTTATTCCTTAACTGTTGAAATAAAACATTTAGCTCTTCCCGCGCTTCTATGATTTTTTTTCCTCGCCCGGCCACCTTACTGTACAAAAGAAGTGAAAAACTTTTCGAGTAAATAAAGTCATTTCCGTATAAATCAAAATATCCATCAAATTTATTCTTCAACTCCTCTATAAGCTCAATAATCAATTGAATTTCATTAAATAAGCGAATATTTAAGGAGTCTGAATACTGTGACAGACCATTTGAGTATTCTACAAGAATAAATCTAAAATTATTCCTTTCTTCATTTAAAAGTAAATTAAACTGATCTGTTCCTTCTTCAAAATCAGAAAGGTCTATAAGGCTGGTATTTAAAATATTTAAAGGATGTTGGAGGGTATTAATTGCTTCAAATCTTTTTTGTAAGGGTTCAATTTCTGACAATAAGGAATAAAATTCCGAGGGTATAAAATTAAAATTATCCGTAGGGATTCTAATATTAACTAATTTAATTTCATCACTACTAACGCTTTGTAAAAAAAGGGTAACAACCTCTGTCCAATCAAGCTGGTCAAATATTTTTTTTCTGGACGCATAGTACGCCATAGACAACTTAGTAAAAAGCCTTTGGCAGGAAGCCAAAATTTCTTTAAAGTTATCTCCGGCAAACACAGGAGAATTCTTTTCCTGTTGAATAATAAAGGTTACTCTTTTAATGAGTTGTCTTAACTGCTCACCCTCCTGTTGTGATAAAACCAGATTTTCCAAATTATTTGAAGAAAAAAAATGGTTCATGGATGCAAAAAATCCATTATTTTCAGAAATAATCAGAGAGGTTCTACCATTCGATAAGGCATTAGAAACCATATTAAAAAGTAAAAATTTCTTCCCGGTTCCTGCTATTCCTTCAATAATTGTATGCGAATTTTCCTGTGTCTTATGATACGCTGTAGCCTGTTCAGGTATTAAAACTTGCAAACCAAAAGAATGTCCTGGTAGAGTAATCTCCTGATTTTTTGCAAAATAAAGTGGCTCTTCTTTTTGATCAAAAAGTGATTTAAGAACCATTAATTGAACTGAATTTAAAATTTTGTATTCATTTTTCTTTATGGCTACATTTTCTGCGCCAGACAAAGGAACAATAACATCATTACTATTAAAAAGAGGATCAACTGCTTGATTTATAGCCCTAAAACCATCGAGATCTATTCCATTTTTATTTAAAAATGGCGAAATCACCGCTATTAATTTATCGAAGCAAGGAAGCGCTGAAATCATTGGATTTAGCGCAGGCAATAAAGATACATTCCTGTAAAACATCCACTTTACCCCCACCTTATCAACGGGTGTCAATGAAATATCCCAAATAAAAAAAGGTATGGATATAACCTCATTTCCCTCCATTGAGACCAACAAAGGGTATCCGACTTTAAGGGAAGGCATTCCAAATCTTGAGTAAAATAATTTTTGCTTATGAAAAATCTCCCAGGTCAGCGCGGGAGAGAGCGTATTAAAAACCAGATTAGACGGCGCAATTAAATGCCCAGAATCAGCAACCCACCTCAAAAAATCTATATCTTTTGAAAGCGCTAAAATATCTAAAGCTTTTTCGTTTGTTCTTAACCTTTCATTTCCCATACTACCCAAACCTGAAACGAACTATTTGATATGATTGCACGTTTACGTTAATAATGAACTACTTAATTAAAAAGACAATACATTAATTTATTTACAAATATAATAAAATATTGATATAGAAAACCTTAAAAAACTTTTAGCGAATGAACCGTTTTAAAAAAATAATGTTTCGTTTTGCTTTACCAAAAAATTATGACTGGAACTAAACCTGCTGAATTAGCTGTAATTCTTACCGACGAAAAAAAAAGTATTATTTGGGTAAATGATGCCTTTCTTACCATTACAGGATATTCATTATTCGAAGTGCTTGGTAAAAAACCTGGCAGTATTTTACAGGGACAAAACACCTCAAAAGAAACCATTGAATTAATAAGTAAGTCGTTAAAAAAACAATTACCTGTAGAAACCCAAATTATAAACTATCGTAAATCGGGTGAACCTTATTCTTGTCACTTAGCTATTCACCCCGTATTTAACGATAAAAAAGTGCTTACAAACTTTATTGCTTTTGAAATGGATGAAAGTAATAAATCGCCTGAAACTGAATATAGCATGCTTCAGATTCAAAAAAAATATAAAGCAAGCAGTTTAGAACCAATAGATGAGGTAACTCTATTCAGGCGGTTAAACACTTTAATTATTAGTAAAAATTTATTCTTAGATCCTGATTTAGACATAAAATTAGTCGCTGTCGGTCTCAAAAGCAATACAAAATACCTTTCCCAGGTGGTGAATAACCAATTTGGCAACAATTTTAAACATTATATCAATCATTTTAGGATTGATAAATTAAAAGAAGTAATAAAAGACCCTAAAAACAAGGGGGCCAATTTATTTGAGATGGCACAACAATGTGGCTTTAAAAATAAATCTACCTTTCATAAGGTATTCAGGGAATTTTCCCAAACCACTCCTAAAGAATTCCTTAAGCAAAGCAAGGATAAATAGATTGGAATATTTAGTTTTTTAATTAAATTTTATTGAAAAGCAAAATGTATATATAACGAATGCCATTGTTCCAAAGACAGTTTTGTGGTAAAAGTCCCGCCATTCGGATAGCACCCAAAACGATGGCAGTATATAAACACTCTCATCCAGAGTAAGTCTAGCGGAAAAACTTGCCTAAGAAAAAATAAATACTTACTTTTGACGTTAGTAACGTAAATCAGAATTAATGATCAAAAGTTTTGGCGATAAAGAATCCGAGAAAATTTGGAATGGTATTCGGTCGAAAAAATTGCCAAACGAGATTCAAGATGTTGCGCGTCGAAAATTAAGGATAATCAATAACGCTCTGGATGTTAATGATCTTCGCATTCCTCCCGCTAACAAACTTGAGAAGTTAAAAGGTGCTTTGCAAGAATACTATAGTATTCGGATTAACAATCAGTGGCGAATCATCTTCAAATGGATCAATAATGATGCATACGAAATAAGCATTGTGGATTATCATTAATAAAACAGCTATGGAAAAGTTAAAAAATATTCACCCTGGCGAAATCCTACTTGAGGAATTCTTAATACCTATGGAGATTTCTGCCTATCGTTTGGCAAAGGAAACTTTTCTTCCTCAAACCCGCATTTCTGAAATTATAAAAGGTAATCGGAGAATAACTGCTGATACTGCGATACGTTTCGGCAAATATTTCGGAACAAGCGCCAAGTTTTGGTTAGGTCTTCAAGATGATTATGATTTGGAAGAAGAGCAAAATCAAAAAGACCAAGAATTCAATAATATCAAACCCATTGAAGGAAGCGCTGCATAACAGCAAGTAAGTGCCAGCCCAAATCTTATTTAGAAATAACAACTAGTTTTTAAAGATTAAGTTTTATTTTAAGAAAAGTGAGCTAATCGCCTGCTTGTGTAATCCGGTGAAATTGGATTCTTCGTCAATTTTGGTGATTACAATTATTTTAACCAACGATGAGTATAAAATAAAAAAGGGAACCATGAATGATTCCCTTTTATTTTGTAGCGGCGGCAGGACTTGAACCTACGACCTTCGGGTTATGAGCCCGACGAGCTACCAACTGCTCCACACCGCGATTTCGTTCTGCAAATATACACCTTTTTTCAACATTGGGTCAACTATTTTGCAAAAAAGAATATTTTAATAATAAAAAGAGAATGGAAGCATTTATTTATGGTGCAAAAAGAACACCCATTGGAAGTTTTGGTGGCACATTATCAAGCCTTTCTGCCACTAACCTTGGATCAAAAGCCATCGACGGATTATTTTCAGAGCAAGGTCCTCCTAAGGAGGAAATTCAGGAAATTTACATGGGAAATGTAATCGCTGCAAATTTAGGTCAAGCGCCCGCCAGACAAGCTGCCCTGGGTGCCGGTCTCAGCGCAAACATTATTTGTACTACCATTAATAAGGTATGTGCTTCTGGAATGAAAGCTACTCAATTAGCAGCTATGTCCATTCAAGCAGGTGTAAACGATTGGGTGATTGCCGGCGGTATGGAAAGCATGAGCAATGTACCTCATTACCTACCGTCCCTTCGATGGGGAAATAAATATGGCAATGCTGAAGTTTTGGATGGGTTAACAAAAGACGGATTAACGGACGCGTACAATGGTGCAGCCATGGGTAATTGCGGGGATGCCACCGCAGAAAAATATCATTTCTCAAGAGAAGAACAAGATAATTTTGCCATTGAATCTTATAAAAGAACAGCATTAGCCACAGAAAAGGGCTATTTTAATGCTGAAATTGTACCCATTGCCATTCCTCAAAGAAAAGGAGGAGATATAGTGATCAAGGAAGATGAAGAATTCAAAAAGGTAGATTTCTCTAAAATCCCTTCCCTTAAACCTGCCTTTTCTCCCACAGGAACTATAACTGCAGCCAATGCAAGTACCTTAAACGATGGCGCTTCTGCCTTATTACTTGGTTCAAAAGAAGCAGGTGAAAAATCAGGCATTAAACCCATAGGTAGAATCGTTTCTTTCGCCGATGCCGAAGTGGCGCCTGAATGGTTTACCATTGCTCCGGTTAAAGCAGCACCGCTTGCGCTGAATAAAGCAGGATTAACCTGGGAGGATATTTCTTTTGTCGAGGTAAATGAAGCATTTGCCATCGTTCCCATGGTTTTTGCTAAAACTTTTTCTATCCCATCCGATAAATTAAACGTTCGGGGCGGAGGTGTTTCCATGGGACATCCATTAGGTTCCTCTGGTTCCCGTATTTTAGTGACCTTAATTCATACTTTACAACAAAATGGTGGTGGCTATGGTCTCGCTGCCATTTGTAACGGTGGAGGAGGTGCCTCTGCCATGGTCATTGAGGTTTTTCCCGCCTAATTAGGGTAAACTTTTTTTTCAGCGTACCTTTCTTATAAATTGTCGCTGTTTTAAAAACAATAAACTATTACTCCTGTGAAACATTTACTCTTTTTATTACTATTTAGCGTTCCTGCATTGGCTCAAAAAACCAGTATAAAATGGTTGGATGATTTAGAAATACAAACCTTTTCTGAAGGATTAAGACCTGTAAAAGCTAAGAAAAATTACGAATCTCACCCCTTAAAGGTTAACAAATTGTCCTTTCAGCGAGGTGTTGGAGCACAATCGCCCTGTGTTCTCGCTTTTAATTTGGATAAAAAAGCGTTAAGGTTTCAAGCTAAAATTGGAAATGATGACGAGGGAAATCCAGCATTATCGTTGTCCTATTATGTTTTAGGTGATGGTAAAATCCTTTTTGAGAAAAAAAACATGAAAATGGGAGATAACCCCATTGCTATCGATGTGTCGTTGAAAGGTATCAAACAACTTGGACTTTTAGTTTTGGATACGGTTGGTGGTATTAATAATAAACGGACTTATGCGAATTGGTTGGATGCAAGAGTAGAAATGATTGAAAATTCATCAATTGGATATGTAGAAAATAAGGGCAAAAAGTATATACTTACTCCCAAAACTGCCGCCATTCCAAGAATTAATTCACCAAAACTTTTTGGCGTTCGTCCTGGAAATCCATTTTTGTATAATATCGCCGCATCTGGCAACAGACCGATGATATTCAGCGCATTAAATTTACCGAACGGCCTTATACTAAATGAAAAAACGGGTCAGATAACAGGTGTCCTAAAGGAGAAAACGAATCATAATGTAACGCTGATTGCTGAAAATAACAAAGGTAAAGCTTCCACAGAACTTGAAATCAGAGTTGGTGAGGACATTGCACTTACTCCCCCTCTTGGTTGGAATGGATGGAATGCCTGGGAACAAAAAATAGACAGGGAAAAGGTTATGGCCTCTGCTAATGCCATGATTCACTTTAAATTGAAGGATTATGGATGGAATTACGTAAATCTCGACGATGCCTGGCAAGGCTATCGCGATTCCATTTCTCTGGCTCTTCAACCTAATGAAAAATTTCCTGATATAAAAGGGATGTTCGATTACATTCACTCTCTGGGACTAAAAGTTGGCCTCTACTCAACTCCCTATATTTCAAGTTATGCAGGTTATGTTGGCGCATCTTCTGATTATCCAAAAGGAGGCGAAACCCATGAAAAGATAATAGTAAACAGACCTTCTTTTAATCGTATTGCTTCATTTAAATTTGAAAAGCAAGATGCCAGACTGATGGCTGAGTGGGGTGTAGATTTTTTAAAATATGATTGGAGAATTGACCTACCTTCAACCATTAGAATGGCTGAGGCACTTAGAGAATCAGGGCGTGATGTGGTATTCAGCTTATCCAATAACGCCCCTTTTGATAAAGCGGCAGATTGGGCAAAATGGGCTCAAATGTACAGGACAGGTCCAGATATTAAAGATAGTTGGACGAGTTTATATCACACTTCTTTCTCTTTAGACAAATGGGGCCCATTTTCCGGCCCCGGCCATTGGGCAGATCCTGATATGATGATTATCGGTGATGTGTCCATAGGTCCTGTTTTACACCCTACCCGATTGACGCCCGATGAGCAATATAGCCATGTCAGTATATTCAGCTTACTCTCAGCACCCATGCTTATTGGATGTCCGCTTGAACGATTGGACCCATTTACCATTAATTTGCTCAATAATCATGAAGTGCTTGACATAAATCAAGACCCTCTTGGTAAACCGGCAAGATTCATGGGCCTTGACAACGGAGTACAAATATGGCTGAAAGAGTTAAAAGACGGCTCTTATGCTTTAGGTATGTTCAATATGGCGAATTACGGTGAGCATCCGGCATCCTATTTCAGATGGGGTGACGAAAAAGAAATCCTTTTTAATCTGCATCTTGACAAATTCAATCTACCCGGAAAATGGTTGATACGCGATGTTTGGAAACAAAAAGAAATAGGTGAATTCTCTCGTTTATTTACAACAAAAATCCCTCATCATGGTGTTAAGTTAATCAAATTGACAAAAATCAATGATTAGTATGTGCAACAAGGAAAACATCTGGTCCAAATCTTTTTAAAGTAACCTCATGACTGTTAAAATTTTTGTTACTGGTGGAACTTTTGATAAGGAATATAACGAACTCGACGGTTCCCTTCATTTCAAAGATTCTCATTTACCAGAAATGCTGACAAGGGGTCGGTTTCAAGTTCCGGTTGATTGGACAACCCTGATGATGATGGATAGCCTCGATATGAAAGATAGTGACAGACATACGATAGCGCAACATTGTATTTCAACACCTGAAAAAAATATTGTGATTACTCATGGCACAGATACTATGGTGGAAACAGCCAGCGTAATTGCCCAGCTTGTAAAGGATAAAACCATTGTGCTGGTTGGTGCAATGGTTCCCTATACTTTTAGCAGTTCTGACGGCTTTTTTAACTTAGGTACCGCTTTTGCTTTTGTTCAAACGCTACCCACAGGGGTTTACATTGCGATGAATGGACGTTATTTCAAATGGGATAATGTCCGTAAAAACAAAAAAGAAGGAATCTTCGAGGAAATTAACTGACTACTCACTTATTCTCTAAGAAACTCCAAATTATCCTCTTCGTCTAATTCCACCAAAACAGCTTCTTCTCCGGTAATATTTTTAATATTTTTCAACTCGACGATTTCATCAGCAAGCGCTTTGGCACTTTCATCTACTAAATCGAATGCATTGCCTTTTATTTCAGCTCCGATAAATGCAGAGGTAGCCCAAAGACCCTGGTTCACCAGTTGGATAATGGTACTTATTCCCAAAGAATTATCTAACCTAAAAGCTATTTTTGAAGATAAATCTCCTATCTGTTCAGGTAAATGGTCCGCGGCCAATAAAATACTGAGGGGACGGGAATGAAAGGAAAGCAAGGTTTCTACCCGGGGGGATAAATCTGGCACATAGTGCTTAAATTGTTCGATAGAATTAACCAGACATTCATAATTAAAATGAAAGTTATCTCGTTTGAATGATAGTAAACGTTCTATAGATTTCTCATCGTCGAGTAAACATATTAAAGACCACACCGTTTGCGTTTGAATTAATACGATCTTTCCTTCTTTCAAGGCTGAAGCTGCTGCCAGGATTTTAGGATCAATATTTTGAAAATCAATGCTATTTATTTGAATCATGTTAAATTTTACAACTAAGTTAAAGTCAAAATTAATCCTATTAACGCTGAATAGGAGTTTCTTGTTTTTAATTTTTTATATTTTTACTACCCCTCTTTTTGCTGAACACATCATTGGTGGGGTAATGAGCTACAAAATAATACGATATACCAACAATGATCCACTTTCTAATAGTTGGCGATACAAATTTACGTTAAAAATATATAGGGATTGTCAGGGATCAGGAGCAAATTTTGATTCATCTCCGGGAACTTTTGCTGCCAATGCTACTATTTACCGCCTTGATCAAAGAAATATTCCTGTAAAAACAATCATTTTTCCTTTACCAAGCGTCGTAAAAATAAATCCAAATCCGGGAAATGAATGCTTAAAAGTACCTCCTAATGTATGTGTTGAGGAGGGAATCTATGAATTGGAAACCGATTTACCCATTATTGACGCTGCTTATGTTATTAGTTATCAGAGATGTTGCCGGAATATTTCTATTTCGAATATTGTCAATCCAGCGCTAACCGGAGCGACGTTTTCTGTTGAAATAAGTTCTGCGGCACAAAAAGCAAAATTAGACAGTCCGGAATTTTTAAACTTCCCTCCTGTCGTTCTTTGTGCAGGACAGTCTTTTGATTTTGACCAGTCTGTCACTTCTATCAGTGGCGACAGTTTAGTTTATTCGCTGGCTAATCCAACGACTGGCGGTGGGCCCGACAATAATAATGCTAAAAGTGCCAACGGCGTTGCCCCCGATCCGGATCTCCCTCCTCCGTACAATGAGGTTCAGTACGTTGGGCCAACTTTCACGAGCGCTAAGCCCCTCGGATTAAACAGTATTCTTACCATCCATCCCAAAACGGGCCTCATTCAGGGAAAACCAGCTTTAACAGGGCAGTTCGTGCTGGGTATTGAGGTAAAACGCTATCGGAATGGCATTTTGTACCATACGCTGAGAAGAGATTTTCAAATAAATGTTGGAAATTGCGATGCTAAAGTAAAAGTTAATTTACCCCTCACAAATGTCATCGGAACCAGTGAAAGTATCTTTCAAAATTGTGGTGAGACCAAAGTAACCTTCAAAAATGACAGTCAGGATACCTCCGCCATTACCTCTTATAACTGGACGTTTACCGGAGCTGCCCCAACCCAGATATTTACATCAAATCAACGCAATGCCACCATTGATTTTTTAACTTCGGGCACCTATAATGGTAAGTTAGTCCTTAATCCGACGGGAACCTGTAAAGATTCATTGTCTTTCAAGGTAGTTATTCCTCAAAAAGTTAAAGCCGAAATTCAGGTCAAAGGCGATTCTTGTGTTGCACTTCCCCTTAACATTACCTACAAGGGTTTGGTAAAGCCAACCTTCATCCGTTGGGATTGGGAGAGATTCAGTGCAACCTCAAATGGTTTGAAAGGTTGGGTGATTGGCACAGACACCTTTCCCATCATCGGCATAAGATCTGGAAGTTATACTATCCAGCTTTTAGTGGTAGGTGAGGGAAACTGCCGGGATTCCACCATCGTTAAGGTGCCCTATTATCCAATTCCAGGTTTCGCAAACATTGATGTAACTCCTTCTGATGCATGTTTGGGTACCCCTATCAAATTTTCGACGAACCCTGATATATCAAAGGAAGAACTTACTGTAAAATGGGATTTTGGTGACGGAAAGACTTCCAACAACTTACCAGCAACCCATACCTATACTAAGGAGGGTCTTTATAAAGTTAGTATAATCCTAACCACTGGAAATGGTGTTTGTAGCAAGAAAATAGATTTAACCAATGAACTTAATATTCGAGTTGCCCCAAGCGCTTCCTTCTCATATTCCCCAAAAGAGGATCTTTCGCTAAAACAACTGGTTACTTTTACGAGTAATTCCGGCAACCAGTTAAAGCATTTATGGAAAAATGGAGATAAAAGAATAGATTCCACGCTGAATTTTTCGTTTGCGCTACCCGATACAGGTTTTGTTCCGATAAGTTTACAAGTCACCGATATTTTAACAGGGTGTTCAGATATTATTTCACAGGAAATCTATGTTAAACCACAAGTCAGAATTTATATTCCTAATGCATTTTCGCCTAATTTTGATGGTATTAACGATGAATTTATCGCTTCAGGTGATTTGGAAATTTTAAAGGACTATAAAATGCAGTTATTTTCAAGATGGGGAAACCCTGTTTTTATTTCCACCGATCCAAGGGTAGGTTGGGATGGCAGTCTGACAAACGCCAATCAGGGCGCGCCCGCAGATACCTACATTTATATGATCAGTTATACCGATAATAAGGGAGAAAAACAGTATTTTTCAGGAACCATTCTATTAATGAGATAAGATTATGAACTTTCTACGCATTCTTCCCTACGTCCTCCTCCTCAGCATCTCATGTTTTTTTGGCGTAAACTTGCAGGCAAAGCACCTTATTGGTGGTAATTTAACCTACAAATGCCTTGGAAATGGAGACTATTCTTTTACGCTAAAAGTTTATAGGGATTGTAATTGTACAGATTGTGCGCAGTTAGACGATATTGCAGAAATAGGGATTTATCGTTGTAATGGGGATGCAGATTGCGGAAGATTGCGACAAAATTCCGTTTTTTCAAGAGTTCAGGTAAGATTAACGTCAAAAAGGAATGTAGAACGTCCTGATTATCCTTGTTTAATACCCCCTAATATCTGTGTTGAAGAGGGGATTTATGAATTTAAGCTAAGTAATTACGGCATTCGTCTCCCACCTGGAAATGTATCTTATCACGTGTCTTATCAAAGATGTTGTCGAAATAATACCATCACCAATATCATTAATCCCGATCAGGTGGGATCTACTTATGGCATAGAAATTACCCCGGAGGCCCAGGCTGTATGCAATAACAGCCCTGAATTTAAAACCTTCCCTCCTACGGTTATATGTGTTAATAATGAATTAAAATACGATCATAGTGCTAAAGATGCCGATGGAGATTCCTTAGTTTATTCTTTTTGTGCCCCTTTTAACGGTGGTGGCCCCGCTACGAATAATGTAATTTATAGAACTTGTGAAGGCGCATATCCTACGCCTGCTTGTCCTCCTCCCTATTCACTGGTTACCTTTCGTGGTGGAAATATAACGTCATCGACGCCCATGGCCGGGGATCCCATTGTAAGCATAGATTCAAAAACAGGACTGATAACGGGAAAACCTACTGCAAAAGGACAGTTTGTGGTAGGGGTTTGTATTGCTGAATATAGAAACGGCATTTTAATAAGTAAATCAAACCGGGATTTTCAATTTAACGTTGCCGATTGTGACCCATTGGTTTTTGCTAAACTGGGAGAGGCCATTGCCGTTACAGATCAGGAGTATAAAGTAATTTCCTGCGGTATTACCGATGTAAAATTCGTAAATAACAGCTATCAACGTGCCTCCATTAAAAGTCAAAGGTGGGAATTCAACATTGGAAATAATAAAATAACATCAACCGATTGGGAGCCAACTTTGAAATTTCCAGGGATCGGAAAATACAACGGTAAACTTTTATTAAATCCAGGCACAGGATGCGCAGATTCCGCAGATATTGAAGTCCTTATTTTCCCGGATCTAACGGCAGATTTCACCTATAACTATGACACTTGCTATGCCCAACCCGTTAATTTCTCTGATTTATCAGTGAGCGGAAGCGGAGGAATAAGCAGTTATAACTGGGTTTTTGGTGACGGGCAAAAAGGGACAGGCAAGTTAACAGGTCACCAATATAACTTAGCGGGTGAATTTTCTGTTTCCCTGACAGTAAAAGATTTGAATCAATGTACGGAAACGGTGACAAAAAAAGTACGCTATTTTCCAGCTCCAGCCCTTTTAGTTGTAAAACCCTCGCAGGCAGTAGGTTGCGCTCCCGTCAATATGGTTTTTGATAATTTGTCAAAACCTATCGATGAAAGTTACAAGGTCAATTGGGAATTTGGGGATGGTGGAAAAAGTACTAAATTAAATCCTACTTACACTTATACGAAGGAAGGCATTTATTCAGTAAGTCTCTCCGTAGTCTCCCCCATAGGGTGTAAAATAGATACTGTATTTAATAATCTTATTAAAATATCCTCTTCCCCAGAAGCAGCTTTTGATTTTGCCCCGAAGCAAATAACCAATATCGATAATAAAGTTGTCTTTACAGATGAATCTATTAATGCTGTACGCTGGCGATGGGACTTCGGTGATAATGCTCAACTTGAGGAAAGAAACCCCATTCATCTTTATCAGGATACTGGTATATTTACTATAACCCTCGTTGTAACACATCCAAGTGGTTGTCTTGATACCGCACAGGCTTTACTGGATGTAAGGCCTGATGTCAGATATTTTTTACCCAATGCCTTTACGCCAAATTATGATGGTAAAAATGATATTTTCAGGGGAGTAGGAATAATGACGGGTGCTACAAATTTTAAATTCCAAATTTGGAATCGATGGGGAGAAAGAGTCTTTTTTACCGATGATATCAAAGAGGGTTGGAACGGAAATCACCTGAATAACGGTTCAGCATCTCCGGAGGGCGTTTATATTACATTGATTTCATATAAAGATCCCAGGGGCGTTCCAGTGGAAATCAAAGGAATTGTAACTCTTTTACGATAATTTACAAGGATTGTAAGTATTTATGTGTAAAAATTGTATTTACCAGTTTATTTATATATTTTTGCACGTCAAAAAAAATTAAGTTAAGATGGACGCAATAAAATACGTGCACGAACAACTCACACCGAGTAGCACTTTCCCAAATTTTCGCCCAGGAGATAACGTAGTTGTAAACTACGAAATCGTTGAGGGTGATAAGAAAAGGGTTCAAGCTTTTCGTGGCGATGTCATTCAAATTAGTGGTCAAGGACCAACCAAAACCTTTACGGTAAGAAAAATTTCTAACGGCGTTGGCGTTGAAAGAATTTTTCCATTCGCTACACCAAATATTCAAAGTGTTGAAATATTGAAACGCGGTAAGGTACGTAGAGCTAAATTGTTCTATTTACGTGATCTTGTTGGTAAGAAAGCACGTATTCGCGAAAAGAAAATATATCGTTAATTCGATTTTCCAGCGCAAAAAAAAGAGGATGTCTAAAAAGATAGCCTCTTTTTTTATGCTAATTCATACCTTGGGCTAAAAGGCCTTTGTGATGGCACAAATTTAATATTTACCACTATTTCCCTGGTTCTGAATCACAGATTTTGAGGATTACAGGATTTCACGGATTATAGATAACGAGTTTTGTTTAAATTATAAAGTTTCATTTGTATCTCGATTGAACCCTTGCAAACAAAAATCCTTGGTCAATATAAACTGACCAAGGATTTTTTTTGCCTAATGGTAAGCTTAAACTCTATTCATATGATGAAAGTGGAGGACAAGTACATACCAGATTTCTATCTCCGTAGGCTCCGTCAATTCTAGCAACGCTTGGCCAGAATTTATACCCCTGATGTAGATAAGAAAGTGGAAAAGCAGCCTTTTCTCTGGAATATGGAAAAGACCATTCATTAGCAGTAACAAGCGCTTGAGTATGAGGTGCATTATGTAACACGTTATTGTCAACATCATACACGCCATTCATTATCTCTACTATTTCTTTTTTTATTTCCAACATCGCCAAACAAAATCTGTCCAGCTCATCTTTATCCTCACTTTCCGTGGGTTCAATCATAATGGTCCCAGCCACCGGGAAAGAAAGGGTTGGTGCATGAAATCCGTAATCAATGAGTCGTTTTGCAACATCTTCGGCACTAATCCACTGCTTAAAAGGTCTGAGATCTAATATAAGTTCGTGGGCACTTCTACCCTTTTCACCCAAATAAAGGACATCAAAATCATTTTCAAGTTTATTCTTTATGTAATTAGCATTTAAAATGGCGATTCTGGTAGACTGAGTCACTCCATCTGCGCCTAACATTTTAATATAAGCATAACTAATTAACAATATACTTGCACTGCCATAAGTACTGGCAGACACATCATAACCCTGATTATCCGCCTTATTTTTACCCGGTAAAAATGGAGCTAAATCGTCATTAACACATATTGGTCCCATACCAGGGCCACCTCCACCATGAGGAATGGCGAAAGTTTTGTGAAGATTCAAATGGCAAACATCCGCGCCAATAAATCCAGGGCTGGTTAAACCAACCTGAGCATTCATATTGGCCCCGTCAAGATAAACTCTACCTCCATGATGATGCACTACATCAACAATTTCCTTAATTCTGGTTTCAAAAACGCCATGTGTCGAAGGATAGGTAACCATTAAAACGGCTAAATTTTCGGCATGGGCAGCAGCCTTCATTTTTAAATCATCAAAATCGACATTTCCATTGGCGTCACAATCAACCACAACCACCTTCATACCTGCCATTACTGCACTGGCTGGATTTGTTCCGTGGGCTGAAGAGGGAATGAGGGCAATATTTCTATTATCTTGCTTATGAAACTGAAAATATTTACGAATGGTCAACAAACCTGCATATTCACCTTGAGCACCAGAGTTTGGCTGCAACGAACAAGCGGTAAAACCAGTTACGGCACAAAGCCAGTTTTCCAAATCTTTAAAAAGCTCATGATAACCAGCTGCCTGATTTTCGGGCACCATCGGGTGAATATTAGCGAATTCAGGCCATGAAACGGGTAACAATTCACTGGCAGCATTGAGTTTCATAGTACATGAACCCAGCGCAATCATTCCATGAACCAACGACAAGTCCTTGTTTTCCAATCTCCGGATATAACGCATCATTTTACTCTCAGTATGATACGAATTGAAAACCGGATGCGTTAGGAAAGATGATTTTCGCTGAAGAGGTCCGGCAATATTTATTCCTAATACTTCATTTTCATTAAAGGATAAATTTCTACCTGTTGCTGCACAAAAAATCTCAAAAATTTCTTTGATATCCTCTAAAAGAACCGTTTCGTCTATTGAAATCTGTAGAGATTGGGTATCGTAGAAAAAATTGATATTTCTTTTTTCAGCTTCTTCGCGAACCAACATTTTAAACCCTGGGGAACAATCTATGGTAAGGGTATCAAAAAAGGATTTATGAGGGAATGAAATATCAAGTTTGCGCAAATTTGCGGCAAGTAAAGAAGTTAAATCATGTATTCTTTTAGAAATCTGAAAAATACCTTTGGGTCCGTGATAGACTGCGTACATACTGGCCATAATAGCTAACAAGGCCTGAGCTGTACAAATGTTTGAGGTAGCTTTTTCTCTGCGAATATGTTGTTCCCTTGTTTGAAGCGCCATTCTTAGCGCTGGATTTCCTAACTTATCGACAGAAACCCCAATAATCCTTCCTGGAATTAAACGTTTAAATTCCTCACTGATAGCGAAGTAAGCAGCGTGAGGACCACCGAAACCCATGGGTACGCCAAATCTTTGGGCATTCCCTACGGCACAATCAGCGCCCCAATCACCTGGAGCCTCCAACAAAGCCAGACTCATTAAATCACAGGCGACAGTTACATAAATTTCTTTAGATTTGGCTTCAGCCGTTAGCGCCGAAAAATCTTCTACCGAACCTTCTGAATCAGGATATTGAATAAGCACACCGAAGGTTGATTCTGATAAATCAAAATCGGCAAAAGGCATAATGACAACATCGATACCCAGCGGTTCTGCTCTTGTTTTCAGGACGGAGATAGTCTGGGGAAACACCCTGTCAGAAACTAAAAAGCGATTAGCTACGACCTCTTTATTTTTTTTATTTTTCACACCAAAAAAAAGCGTCATAGCTTCTGCCGCTGAGGTTCCCTCGTCGAGCAAAGAAGCATTTGCCACAGGCAAACGGGTTAAATCACAAACCATGGTCTGAAAATTCAAAATAGCTTCCAGTCTTCCTTGTGCAATTTCCGCCTGATAGGGTGTATATTGAGTGTACCAGCCTGGGTTTTGAAATATCGACCTATTGATAACAGAAGGTGTCCAGGTACCGTAATACCCTCTTCCGATGTAAGTTTTACAAAGTTTATTTTTACTGGCAAGTCCCCTTAACTCTCTGAGATATTCATACTCAGACATCGGTTCCGGGAGAGGTAAATCCTGATTTAAACGAATGGCCGCTGGAATCGTATCAGTCATCAATACATCTAAAGAGTCAGCGGAAATAAATTTCAGCATCTCTTGTTGTTCCATCTCATTTGGACCAATATGTCTATCTACAAAGTGGTCAGTGATACGAAAATTGGACATTTCATGTATAGTTTAAAATGAAAAAAAGGTAAACATTATTAAAACAAAGTTGGTTGTCAAAAAATCAGTAATTACTTATTTTCTAAGTTGCGAATAGCTTCTTTTAAAAAAGGATCCACCTCAAATTCAATGCTCATAGCCGCTTCGTTTCCCAGATATTGCTTCGCGTAGGCTACTTTTAATCTTTTCCAGGCAGATAATCTAATTTCATCACCCAAATTGAACTCCTTTAAATAAGCAGAGACCAATTTGTTATCGGGTAAAAAGGCCGCCCAATTAATTGTAGCCACCTTACCTTTTACGGGGCTATAGGTTAAAAATCCGTTAGGTTTATTTTTAATAACAAAAGGAATCGTTAATCGTTTTGCATTTTCCCATAATTCCGACGTATCGAACGAAGCTAGGGGAATCAGCACATCTGGAGATATACCTCTTTTGAGGGAGCTTGTATCCCCTTTTTGATATGGATTTTGAATAAGCTTCCCTGAAGGAGTGTAGAACTTTGCGATAGTTAACTTCAGCGCTCCGCCATTTGACAGCTTATACTGCGCCTGCACAAGACCTTTACCAAAGGAACGACGCCCAACAATAGTAGCTCTTTTAAGATCTTGAAGCGCCCCGGCAACAATTTCACTAGCCGAAGCAGCATTTTCGTCCATTAGAACGACAATATTTGCCGCAGGAAAAAAGGGGCGTCCTGAAGACTTGAAAACCGTCTCCTTTCCCGACTTAGATTTTGTTGAAACCATAACTTTGCCAGATTCGGGAATCAATTGATTTAACATGTGCGTAGCTTTTTCCAGATAGCCCCCAGGGTTTCCCCTAAGATCCAGAATTAAATCTTTCTTGCTCCCTTGTTTGCCAAAAAGAGAATCCATCGCCAACATAAATTCCTGGTCTGTTGTAGCACTAAATTCTTTTATTTTTATGTAGCCAATATTTTTATTATAGTTTAGATAGGGCCCAACACTGGGCATATCCAATCCCTTCCTGATACACTTTAGGGAAACATATTTTCCGGTAGAAGGTCTGTATATTTTTATAACGACAGAAGAACCTTCCTTTCCGCGAACATTTTTAATAATATTTTCGGGATTAGATTGGCTTGCTTTATCAAGAATAGCCGATCCAGCTGCTAATAAAATATCCCCTACCTGCATTCCTGCTGTCTCAGCTGGTCCATTTTCCAAAACAGAAACAACCAGAATAGAATCATTTTTAATCATAAATTCAATACCAATACCTACATAAGAGCCCGATAATCTTTCATTCATCCAAGCCAAATCATTAGGTTTTATATAGGTTGAAAAAGGATCTAAATTACTCATCCAAAAGGATATTGCTTCTTCGGCAAGACTGTCCTTATCTAAGGGATCCACATATTTGGAAGATAAAAAGCCCAAGGCTTCATTAAGAGTACTTATCGCGGAAGAATTTTCAGGATACAAGGTTTTAATACGTCCCTGGGGAGCGAAAAAGCTTCCAAGTATAAAGCCAATGATTAAGAACAAAGCGGCGATAAGAGGAAAAACAAGTTGAAGGTTTTCCCTTCCAGATTTATGTCGAGACATGGCTTTAAGATTATGGAATGCAAAGATAATTAAAAGAAATTAGCAAAATATGCCTTATTTAATGGGGCATATTTATTATTTTAGCAAAAAATAGCTATTTATTTAAAAAAATTGAAAATGGGACAACTTCCAGACATAGACAAACTCGATCATCAAATACTTTCCATTTTAATGCGAAATGTAAAGATTCCCTACACTGAGATTGCAAAAAAACTTCAGGTGAGTGGTGGAACCATACATGTTAGAATGAAAAAGCTGGAAGAAAGCGGTATAGTTAAAGGGTATCACCTAAGCGTTAATCCTGAAAAATTAGGGTATGATGTAACGGCCTTTTTGGGCATTTACTTAGACAAGAGTTCACATTATACATCAGCTATAGAGGGGCTGGAAAATATTCCAGAGATTGTGTCGGCACATTATACCACTGGATTGTACAATATTTTCACTAAGGTAATTTGCCGGGACACCAATCATTTGAGAGATGTTTTACATTCTATTCAGGGGATACCAGGCATACAGCGTACGGAGACATTTATATCGCTGGAAGCGGGCATAGAGAGGAATCTTTTCTTAGACACTTCAGAAAACGGTGAAATAGATGATGCCTTTTTTGAAACCGATATAACGGAAATTATTTAAACAAAAAAGAATCGGAGAAAAACAGGATATTTTTCTCCGATGTATGATCATTGTAAAAAGGCAGCTTAGGCCCCTAAATAATTTTTCAATAAACGGCTTCTGTTAGCCGATCTTAGTTTATTAATGGCTTTATCTTTTATTTGCCTAACGCGCTCACGTGTAAGTCCAAATTTATCACCTATATCTTCTAAAGACATAGGATGTTCGACACCGATACCAAAATAAAGCTTTATAACATCACATTGTCTGTCCGTTAAAGTACTCAGAGAGCGCTCAATTTCACGACGCAAAGACTCATAGTAATCAAGTTCCTGGTCGGTACCTGGCGTTCCAGCATTTTCTAATACATCCAGCAGGGAATTGTCTTCACCTTCAACAAAAGGGGCATCCATAGAAACGTGTCTGGCCGCAACGCCAAGGGTAGTTTCTACCTCTTCTGTAGGAATCTCCAACAGGGTAGCTAATTCTTCTGGAGAAGGTTCTCTTTCGAACTCCTGTTCCAATTCAGAAAACGCTTTATTTATTTTATTTAGCGAACCCACCTTATTCAAAGGAAGACGAACAATTCTTGATTGTTCCGCTAAAGCTTGAAGGATAGATTGACGAATCCACCAAACTGCATAAGAAATAAATTTAAAACCTCTTGTTTCATCAAAGCGCTGCGCGGCTTTAATCAGTCCAAGATTACCCTCATTTATGAGATCACTTAAGGATAAACCTTGATTTTGGTATTGTTTGGCGACGGAGACAACGAAACGAAGATTCGCCTTCGTTAACTTTTCCAGCGAGGCCTGATCTCCTTCCTTAATGGTTTTCGCTAAATCAACTTCTTCTTCCGGCGTAAGTAAATCTACTTTTCCGATTTCTTGTAAATACTTTTCCAGCGATTGGCTCTCTCTGTTTGTAATAGATTTAGTAATCTTAAGTTGTCTCATTCAACGACATTTTGAGGGTGTACATACCTATTTAAAAACGGGTATCCGTATGGTTAATTTTTTAAGAAGCACAAAAATAGTGGTTTAATAGGTCTTAATCAAGTAAATAAAGGAATCTTATTTTAAGTTTCAAAAAAAAAAATGAAAACAAAAGCAAAAGTCATTTGGTTTTTCCGATTTTTTATTTTTTATTGCACTTTACTAATTTTACAAACTTATGGGACGAACCAAGCTCCAACTGGAATTTTTATTTAAGGCCTCGCCTAATATTCTCTACACTTTTCTCACAACCCCTGCCTGTATAGTCAGATGGTTTTGTGATAAAGCGGAAGTAGATGAACATCAGATTACCTATTCATGGAGCGGAAATGAGGAAGTGGCTCTAATACTAGCCGATCATGAAGAGGAAGTGCTCCGTTTAAAATGGGCAGATTCCGATTATGATTCTGAATATCTTGAATTCAAAATTTCTGAATCTCCTGTTACCGGAGAAACTATTTTGGATTTGACTGATTTTTGTGACGAAAATGAGGTGAACGATACTAAGCAGTACTGGAATCAACAGATAAAAAATTTGCAAAAAGAATGTGGTGGATAACAAATAAATGAAAAAAATTGTTTTTGGTCTTCAACTGGATAATAAAGTCCCACCTATCGGAATGGGTGAAGACAGTATTTATGATTTTTTAGGTCCCCAACAATTCACCATATTTCTGGAAAAACGTTTTGGTATTAAACCACCTGACGATAATCAAGTAGCGATACGAACGGATGTTTACAGGCAACATTTAGCCACGTACCTCGCCAGTCATTCCGATGCTTTTTTTAGTAAATCATTTTCTGCAGACCCTTTTGCCACTGCTCAGACTTTGTTGAATTTGCGGGACTCATTGAGACAAGCAGGATGGAAAGGTTCTGATAATGAGGAGGCTCCAGTTAGAATAAGGACTTTATCATTGATTGAGGACGACCTGAATGAAAACATTTTTTGGCCGAAAGGCTGGACAGACAGACAGTTGGAGGTTCTTGAAAAATTACCTTCCAAAAGTATTAGAAACCTACTCATTTACTTAGTCGAACCTTTCGATTTGTTTCCCGTTTATTGGCAAAAAGTATTGACAGGCCTTGAAAATAATGGGGCAAAAATACTTGAAATCTCATCCGAGCCCTCTTCTGGTGAAGATTCCGATCTGGGTCAATTTCAACGATTTATTCACACCCAGCCGTCGGCTGATATGCCTAAATTAAAAGCGAAAGGAGACGGTTCTTTGTGCTTGTTTACAGGAAAAAGGGATACAGAACTCGCTGGTTGGTTGGCCAAATGGTTAAACGAAAATCAGTCCTGGAATCCTATCCTTTTACTGCCTGATAAAACAAGAACACTGGACAATGCATTGATTTTGGAAGGTCTGCCAAGTCTGGGTTTACAAACCCGTTCGGATGCAAGACCCGTTTTACAGCTGTTAAAACTGGTTCCCGAATTCCTTTGGCATCCTTTAGATCCAGTAAAAATACTCTCTTTTTTAACGCTACCTCAACAGCCTGTGCCTTGGGATTTAAGTAAGAGGTTAGCCTCAAACCTTGCTTCAAAACCAGGACTTTTTGGCGTTGACTGGCATGAGGATCTCAATAAATTTAAAGAAAGTGTAGCGCCAGAAATCTGGGAGGATATAAAAAAAGAATATGATTTTTGGTTTAACAGAACCCGATATTCGCAAAAAGATTTAGTTCCCAAAGCAGATCTTCTGGAACTTTTCACCCACTTAAATAGCTGGAGTCAGTCCGTTCTCTCTGACCATGAGTCAAGTATGTCTATTTCCAGCCAAACCCAGGTACTTATCAATTTAATTGATAATCTTCCGGAAACCCAGCTTTCACATCTTGAGATTGTTCGTATTATTCGAACCGCCTTAGAACCGATTGCCCGAAGTCCTGTCCAGGCACAGAAAAATCATATCAGGGTTACTCATCATGCAACCGCTATACTTGAACCCATAGATGATCTTATCTGGTGGACATTTACCGAAAGAGAACCTGACTATTTCTTTGCAAACTGGTATGCCCATGAACTGGACTATCTGCAAGGGAAAGATATCTTGCCCGACCTTCCGATAAAGGATAATCAAAGAATCTCCTGGTATAGAAAACAGGCATTTTTAAGGACAAAAAAACGCCTTTTTCTTTTCCTTCCAGAAAAAGTAGAAGGTGCAGAAATACAACCATTTCCGCTCTTTGGTGACCTAAATGCTTGTTTTGACAACCTTGACACCCTAAAAATATCTCTCGATATTCACCTGTCAAATGAAATTCCTGATTTTTCATTGATAGCCGCATTTAATCTGCCCAGGCTGCAGGATGTTATCCCCTCGCCCCCTACCCCAGTGCCTCTTTTCCTCCATATCGATACCCTCCTGGAATTACCAGAGCGATTAGATGAGAGTTTCACCAGTCTTGAATCTCTCTTTTATTATCCCTACAAATATGTTTTTCAGTATAAACTGGGTTTGTACAAGGCTAAAAGTTTAGAGATAATAGGTGATAAGAGATTGTATGGTAATCTGGCTCACCGATTATTCGAACAACTCATTAAAAATACCGATTATTGGTATAAAGATGAGGCAACTATTCAACGGTGGATTGAGGAAAGTCTTCCCGTTCTTTATGAACAGGAAGGAGCTACCTTATTGCAATATGGAAAAGAGCCGGAAAGAAGTGTTTTGTCAAGAAAACTGACGCTGGGTTTATTAAAATTCGTTAGATTAATGAAAAATGACGGATGGGAACCCGATTCGGTAGAAACAAGATTAACAGGGACTTTTTGCGACAAACCTGTTTCAGGGATTGTCGATTTAATCTTGAAAAAAGGAAATGACAGAGCTATCATAGATTTAAAATGGAGCGGGAAAAATTATCGGATGGACCTTTTAAAGAATAAAGAAGATTTACAACTTGCTCTTTATTACAGTCTTTTAAATCAAACCGGTTCCTTTGAAAACGTTTATACTGCCTTTTACATCATTGAGTCCGGAGAATTGATTTCCAAAAATATGCGCATTGCAAATGAAGGAACATCAAATATTTCCATCGAAGATCCAAAAGTAACTTATGCGGATATTTTATCCAAAATGAGTACCACTTTTCATTGGAGAAAAGAGCAACTTTCAAGAGCACAAATTGAAATTAGAAATGAAAAAAACAGTCAATTGTTAGAAGATCACTATGGTTCTTTATTAGAATTACTGGAAATGAAACGCGAAGATTCAAAATTTGATGACTTTAAAGCTTTAGTGAATCTACCTGCCTGATTTTTGCAACACATTTTTGAATTTCACGTTTATAAACTTATATTTTGACTCATAAATAGTTTTCGAATGTCCATATACAGCGCCCTGAGATTCTTTTTATCCGCAATTATACTATTTGTCTTTTTTCCTCTTTTCGGTCAAGTCGATACTGAAGGAAAACTAAGCCAGGAGCTTGCTATGGAACTTAAAGAAGGTCCGGAAGGCAAAAAATATAAAATTATTGTTGTTTTTAAAGATCAGGTAGATGTAAATAAGTTGCAGGAACAGGTGCTAAGAACTTTACCTACCAGAGATTTACAAGTTAAGACGCTACTGGATGCACTTCAACTTAAGGCAGACAGAACGCAGGAGAAACTAATTTCCGACATTGAGCAATCTTCTTTTTATTCGCCAAATAGTATAAAGCGGTTTTGGATTGCCAATATTATTTCGTTGGAAGCAACGGCTCCATTGATTGATATTTTACTTAAAAATCCTGAAATAGCTGGTATTGAAAAGGATGCAGAATTAGTTTCTCATCATAAAGGGAGCATCAAAAAAACGAGCTTTATTCCCAATGGAAAAGAAATTGGTTTAACGGCCATCAATGCGCCGGCATTATGGAAAATGGGCTATACAGGTTATGGAAGAAAAGTATTAGTCATTGACAATGGCCAGGATAATACCCATCCAGCTTTAAGAAACCAGTTTTTGTATAACAATGTGCCATTATCGCATGCCTACACAAGTCTTGAAACGCAAGATTATTGTTCTGAGCATGGTACTCACGTAGCGGGCATTGTTGCTGGTTTAGACCGGTTAACCCGCGACACTATTGGTGTGGCATTTAATGCCAATTGGATGGGCGTTCCCCTTTCTTTGAAAAATGCCGACGGGACAGAATGCAAGCTAAAGGCCGCTACTCAATCTGACGGTATTGGCGGCATGCAGTGGGCATTAAATCCAGATAGAAATAATAGTACCAGTCAGGATATCCCTGATGTTATTAATAATTCATGGGGAAGTCCTCCTGGTAAATTTAACGTATCCAGTTGTTTTACTTCCGCGTACATCAATATTTTCACGACACTGCAAAATGCTGGCGTGGCCATTGTTTTTTCTTCCGGAAATGAAGGTCCAGATTCCCTTACCATTAGTTTCCCTGCAGTGGTGGCCAACGATTTGGTAGTTCCATTTTCCGTGGGTGCCGTCAACGCAAAAGTTAGCAGTTTTCCAATCACTTCATTTTCAGGAAGTGGCCCTTCTGTTTGTTTACCAAACAATGAACCTTTAGGAATAAAGCCGGAAGTTGTAGCACCCGGACAGGAAATAAGGAGTGCTATAAATGGAACTGGTTACGGCTCTCTATCAGGTACTTCTATGGCTGCCCCCCATGTTAGTGGCGCTATCCTCTTACTGAAAGAGGCTTTTCCACAAGTTTCTTCGGTTCGACTTGCCAAAGCACTATATGAATCTGCTATAGATTTAGGTCAAGCGGGAGAGGATAATAAATATGGGAGAGGAATGATTGACGTTAAAGCCGCCTTCGATTTGTTGATATCACAAGGTTTTGTTCCCGTTGAGCCAATCAGTAGCCCGCAAAATATTACCTTACTCGATGTAAAAACAAGAACAGAAAATTGTGGAAATCAATTCAGAGGAACCCTCACAATACAGCATTCAGGTACAGTCCCTGTGACAAAATTCAATATTGTGCTGAAAAATGCAATAAATAACGCTTTATTGAAGACCATTCCCTGGACAGGAATCATTTTACCTAACCAACGAATAGATATTGTAGTATCATCCATAGATCTACCAAGTGGTAAATACGATATTCAATTTGGTATTGAATTACCCAACGGAACGGCTGATTTGCGATTTTTGGATAATTATTTAAAATTACCCATATTGGTAAGTCCTGAACCTAATTTACCGTTAGCCTCCGCAGATGCTTCCATCATTTGTAAAAATACCAAAGCTGTACTTCGGGCAAAAGAAAATGTAAACGAAGAGATCCGTTGGTTCAATAGAGAATATGAAGGCATTCAAATAACAAAAGGAAAAGTGTTTCAAACTGGCCTGCTTACAACGGATACGACCTTTTTTGCTGAACTCGTCTATTTGAAAAATTTAGGAATGGAAGACCCTGATCAAGGTGAAAAATCTTTTTCAGAAACTGCTGGAGGATTAGTTTTCAATTGTCTCGCTCCATTTATTTTAAAGCAAGTAACTGTTTATGCTGAATCGGTAGGTCCCAGAGGTTTTATATTAAGGTCCCCTGACGGAAAAATTCAGCAAAAAGTGATTAATCTTCCAAGAATTGGAGAAAATATTGTGGTGTTAAATTTTTCCGTCACACCAGGAAATGGATATAAATTAGAGCGATCTCTTGGAAAAGGAATGGCCATCACCTCTACCCTTTCAACTTATCCCTACAGGGTTCCGGGCATTGTTGACCTTGTTTATTCCGACAATACTAATCCTAAGGTTTATCCTTATTTTTATAAATGGGTAATAGAATATGCCTCTGCCTGTGGTAGAGCCCCTGTCAGCACAAAAATCATTAACAGCACTAATAATGTAACGTTAAATTTTACACCTAATTCTGGAAGCTTTCCATTAATAAATGGAAAAGCAAGTATTAATTTTAAAGGGACTGCAGTAGGCAGCTCCCAGGTAAACTGGAATTTTGGTGACGGAAACATAAGCTCCGAATTAAATCCGACGAATGAATTTAAAGCCCCTGGTGAGTATGGTATTAGTTTCTCTGGTTCTACCCAGGAAGGATGCCAAATCACTACCTTAGGCTATATAAACATAACGGGAACGGCTACCACAAACAGGGAATTAGAGATGCCTGCTGGAACCCTTCAGATTTATCCAAATCCAAATGAAGGTGTTTTTTATATTCAACCAAACTTCGGCAAAAGAACTCCTTTGTATGGGCGGCTTGTCAGTGCTGATGGTAAAGAAATAAGCAGCTTTAAGTGGGACAACGTGCTTGATCAGCCCTTTTTGGTTGAGCTGAACCAGAAACTAATCCCGGGAACTTATTTTTGGTATTTCAGCTCCGAAAGTAAAGTAGCTACTTTACCCATGATTGTCCAGCAACCCTAATTTCCTTCGGGTGCCAACTGTACTTTTAGTCCTTCCATAGCAGGTCTTAACGGCAGTTGGCACCCCAGTCTTGAGTTATCTTTCACAAAAAAGGCCTGATCCAACATATTTTCTTCGTCCTCCCCCATTGCAGGAAGATCGTTATCTGACAAAACATACACATGACAGGTTGAGCAAAGCGCCATGCCACCGCAAGTACCTTGCACTGGTAACTCATAAGCTTTACATAACTCCATTAAATTCATATTCATATCCAGCGGTCCTTCCAATAGATGTTCGCCGCCTTCCCTGTCAACCAAGGTTATATTCACACTATTTTCCATAATTCACATTTTGAGAGACAAAAATAATATAATACCACTATTTATCTCATTTTTAAACAGGTCACTACCAAATCTCTGATATTACCATATTTAGGATATAATTCTTCGTTCAGAAATTCCTGAGGATCTACCCATCTTGCTTCCTCTATATCTTCTTCCAATTGAGGCGTTAAATGGCTATCTATGGTATGCATATCATACCAAAAGGTTCTTTTTAAAATACGATTTTTCTGTTTGTAAGTGTGCCAGGTCTGGGTAATTTCGTGTGATATAGCCAGATTTAAAACGCCTGTTTCCTCCTGTACTTCTCTTATTGCTGCGATATCAGGCGTTTCCCCCTTATCGATTTTACCCTTGGGCAAATCCCAACTATTCCTTCTGTAAATAACCAATAATTGACCTTTTTGATTGAATACACAGCCACCAGCTGCTTCGATTATTATAAAAAGAGATTGAAAATCAGCTTTCATTTTTTCAAAATCAGGATAAAAGAGAGTGATTGCGTCAAAACGACCTCCTTTTTCCAGTGCATCCACGTAATTCAACAAAAAGCGTTTATTTCCTTGATAAAGACTTATTAAATGAGCATCTGAGACGGCTGGAAAATCTAAAATATTATTTCCCTCTGCTAAAATCAATGGACGATCGTTAATATAGATTTTGTAAGTTTGCATAAAATTGATTGAACATGGAAACGGAAACAGCGGCAAAGGTTGCCACCTATTTATTGCAAATAAACGCAATAAAATTGGATTCTCAAAAACCATTTACCTGGGCCTCTGGTCTTAGATCCCCTATTTATTGCGATAATAGGTTAAGTTTATCATTTCCTCAAGTGAGAACATTTCTGAAGAAAAGTCTGGTAGATGCGACCAGATTATTTCCTGATTTTGACCGGGTAGCTGGCGTTGCCACTGCTGGTATTCCCCATGGAATGTTGGTTGCCGATGTTTTAGATTTACCCTTTTTGTATATAAGAGAAAAACCTAAATCACATGGGAGGCAAAATCAAATTGAAGGAGAGGTTAAAGAAGGAGCTAAAATATTGCTGATAGAGGATTTAATTTCAACCGGAGGGAGTAGTTTGCAAGCTGTAAGAGCGGCCCGGGAAGCAAAAATGGAAGTAGTTGGCGTTTTAGCGCTTTTTAGTTACGGTTTCCCTGAGGCCGCCGACGCATTTGCTAAAGAAAATTGCCCCTTAATTACATTAAGTAATTATTCGGTTTTATTGAGGGAAGCAACAAAATTAAACTATGTTACCGAAGAGGAAGCGGGTGTTTTAGAAAACTGGTCAAATAATCCACAAAAATGGAGTGATACATTTAACCAAAACAGTCAAATCTAAAAAATTATTTTCCTACCTTTACAAATCATTTTTTAGTTCACCTTTTTGCCTATTTACCATGTCAATTTTTTTGGAAAGCTCCAATGCATTTTTAAAAGATTATTTAAATAATGCATCTCCTACAGGCTTTGAATCAGAAGGTCAAAAGTTATGGCTCAAATATATTGAGCCATTCGTTGATGAATCTTTTATAGATAATTACGGAACTGCTTACGGAGTTATAAATCCTGGAAGCGATTTTAGAGTTATGATTGAGGGTCATGCGGATGAAATTTCCTGGTTTGTTAACTATATTTCTCCTGAAGGTTTCCTTCAAGTAATACGAAATGGTGGCTCAGATCATATCATAGCTCCTTCCAAAAAAGTAAATATCCATACTGAAAAAGGTTATGTTAAAGGCGTTTTTGGCTGGCCTGCCATACATACCCGTCATGGAGAAGAAGCTAATCTATCCCCTAAGCTGGATAATATTTTTATTGACGTTGGCGCTAAAAACAAGGAGGAAGTTCTTGAAATGGGTATTCATGTAGGTTGTGTAATCACTTACGAGGATGAGATGAGCATTCTAAATAACCGTTATTATGTGGGACGTGCCCTGGATAATCGCATCGGTGGATTTTGCATAGCAGAAGTTGCCCGATTACTGAAAGAAAATAATGTAAAACTACCTTTTTCTCTATATGTGGTCAATTCCGTTCAAGAGGAAATTGGATTAAGGGGTGCGGAAATGATAGCGCATACCATTAAACCTCATGTTGCCATTATCACCGACGTTACCCACGACACCCATACGCCTCTTATGAATAAGAAAAAACTGGGTGATGTTCAATCTGGTTTAGGCCCTTCCGTGACTTATGCTCCAGCTGTTCATAATAAATTACTGAAACTGATTATACAAGCAGCAGAAGATAATAATATTCCTATTCAACGACAGGCTTCATCCAGAATGACTGGAACTGATACTGATGCCATTGCTTATTCTAATGGAGGTGTTCCTTCTGCTCTTATTTCATTGCCTCTAAGATATATGCATACAACTGTTGAAATGGCAAATATCGAGGATGTTGAAAATGTCATTCTACTCATTTATCAAAGTCTTCTTAAGATTGAACACAACCATAATTTTAAATATTTCTAAGAAAAGATAGCCTCTTTTTTTATGCTACTTAATAACTTGGGCTAATAAGCCTTTGTGATGGCAGGGGTGAGCGGGGATTTGCGAGCGGGGATGTAACTAGCGGTATTGGTTTTGACGCGGTGTTTGCAGGGTTCTGCGCAGGGTTTCGCAGGGACAAGCGGGGACGTACGAGCGGGGATGTGCGAGCGGGGACGTAGCTAGCGGGGACGGTTTTGACGCGGTGTTTGCAGGGTTCTGCGCAGGGTTTCGCAGGGGCAAGCGGGGACGTACGAGCGGGGATGTGCGAGCTGGGACATAGCTAGCGGGGACGGTTTTGACGCGGTGTTTGCAGGATTCTGCGCAGGGGCAAGCGGGGATGTGCGCATCAACTAAGATCAAATAGATTTTGAATACCCGGGGTTCTTACGCAGGTAAATCCTTCCGCAAAAGTAAAGCCAGCCTCACGGCCATAACTTCTGGCTTTAGCGGTTAAAAACTCCAGAAAATCAGGTCCGGAAATGGGGGTTTCCATTTCTTTTTTGTATTCCAGCGATGCGGGCAAATAAAACTGCGAGGTAAAAGTTTTCACCAGGTTTAATTTCTCCTCCATAAAATCACTTATATCGACGACAAAGTCGGCTGTAAGATTACGATCCTGGATATAGTGATACACATTTGCTGGTCTCCAGGCTAATTGTTCTTTAGCATCAAAAGAGGTATATATTTTAGCGAGTCCGGAATAAAAACAAGCATCGGCCACCATTTTTGCGGCCCTACCATGATCAGGATGACGATCATGCACGGCATTTAGCAAAACCATTTTGGGCCTGAAACGTCGAATAACTTCAATCAACTTTAGCTGATTTTCTTTATTATCCTGAAAAAAACCATCGGCCATATCCAGGTTATGTCTGAATTGGGCCCCCATTTTTTTCATAGCATTGAGCGCCTCCACTGTCCTGATATCAGCTGTTCCTCTTGTCCCGAGTTCTCCACGGGTTAGATCTATAAGACCAACTTTAAAGCCCATGGCAATATGTTTCAATAAAGTCCCGCTACAACCGAGTTCTACATCATCGGGATGAACACCAAAAGCCAGAATATCAATCATTTCCATTTATTTACGATATTTTATGTCCCCACCAACAATGGTCATTAAAACCTTAGTATTAAGAATATCTTCATCAGAACAAGTGAGTAAATTATTTGAAAGGACCACCATATCAGCTAATTTTCCAATAGATAAAGAACCTTTATCATTTTCCTCAAAAGCTGCAAACGCATTCCAAAGGGTATAGGAAGAAATAGCTTCCTTTCTGGTCATGCGCTGTTCTGGAAAGAATTCAAATCCGGTATCCGCTCTTTTTCTAGTAACGGAAGCATAAAAACAAGCAATAGGGTCAATCTCCTCAACAGGCACATCGGTACCATTTGCAATTAAAGCACCATTATCAATGAGAGAACGCCAGGGATAGGCACCAGTTCGAGAACGCTCTACACCAAGACGTTTTACTACAAAGGGGGCATCTGAGGTACAGTGAATACCTTGCATGGAAGCAATAATCCCCCATTTTTTAAATCGTGGTATATCTAATGTATCGAGATGTTGTGCATGCTCCATTCTCCATCGAGGCGATTCTTTACCGTTCATTTGAATAATTTTCTGCTCAAAAATATCCAATACTTCCTTATTTGCTCTATCCCCAATGGCATGAACACAAAATTGTAATTGGTGTTTAGCGGCCAGATTGGCTATTTTATCTACTTCTTCTAGTGGGGTGGTGTTTTGCCCTGAAAAACCATACTTATCAGCATAAGGTTTAAGTAGCCAGGCACCAAAAGCGCCTAATGCGCCATCAACTTCCGATTTAATAGCCCTAACGGTAAAATGATAATCGCCTAAGTTTAACCACGGAAAACCCTTTAATTTTCCATCCATATCATCATAACTCTCTCTGATCATGGCCCAGAGTCGAATATCCATATTTCCTGATTCGGCCCATTCTCTCAACCATTGAAGCTCTTTAAATTTTGTTCCAGCGTCTTGAAAGGAAGTAATCCCATTTTTTAAACATTCTTTTTGCGCTAATTCAAGGCCTTCAAACCAAATTTTCTTTTGACGTTCAGGATCTAAAGACTTTAAATAATCCTGGTAAGAACCAGAAACCAGATTCATAGCCCTTTCTTCGAAAACACCAATAGCTTCACCATCCAAATCCCTGACAATCTCTCCGCCTAAAGGATTCGGTGATTCCTTTGAGATACCAGCTTCCTTCATTGCTCTCTCATTGGCGAAGACCGCGTGACCGCTTGCATGTCTCAAAAGAACAGGATTATTCGGAGAAATAGCGCTTAACTCATCATGAAAGGGATAGCCAAGAACATTATTCAATGGTATTTCATCCCATTTTTCCTGATGCCAGCCACGGCCAACAATCCATTCGCCAGGCTTAGCTGTTTTCACTTTTTCCTCTACCAACTTAATCACATCATCCCACGATTTGGAATGTAAGAAATTAAGATTTTGAAGCCCCTCTCCAAATCCTCCAAAATGACCATGTCCCTCAATAAAGCCAGGCATAACAAAAGAATTTTCCAGGTCAATAATCTTTGTATCCGCATTTTTAAATTCATCTATTATATTATTGTCGCCCAGACCAATAATTCTGTGATTGCTTACAGCTAGGACCGAGGCCGAGGGCTTCAAGGAATCAACGGTATAAATATTGCCATTGATAAAAATAACATCGGCATAGATACTTTCTTTTTTACAACTACAAAAGAAAGCGAAAAAAAATATAAAAACCGAAAAATGGATGAATGTCCGCATAACGCTCATTTTAGGAAAATTAATGGAATAATAAACAGATTAAAACCAGGAAAATAAATTAGATTAGCTAAAGTATAAAAAAAAACACTATGTCTGTAATTATTAGAACAGCAACCCTCAAAGATCTTCCATTTATTCATAACCTGGTCAGAGAATTGGCCATTTATGAAAAGGAGGAAAATGAATTTACGGCGACTTTAGCAATGTACGAAAATGATTTTGCGGAAAATGTATTTCAGTCTATTGTAGCTGATGTAAATGGAGAAATTGTTGGAATGGTTCTCTATTATTTAACTTATTCCACCTGGAAGGGCAAAATGATGTATTTAGAAGATTTCGTTGTCAACGAAAAATTCAGAGGTAGGGGCATCGGCAAATTACTTTATGACGCATTTATTCAAGAGGCAAAAGACAAAAATTGTATGTTAGCAAAATGGCAGGTTTTAGATTGGAACGAACCGGCCATTCAATTTTATACGCAGAATAATGCTATCATAGAGAAAAACTGGTGGAATTGTAAAGTTTTTTTTAATAAAATCAAGGATTTTTGATTAATTTTTATTTAAATAGTTGAATTATAGTAACAAACACATTAAATTTGCTATATTAATTACGAAATTAGTTTTTTTTAGTGTTTCATAGTGTGGGGGGTAATCAATTTTTTGATTACCCTTTTTATTAGAACATTAACATACTTATGATTACAGTAATAAGTAATATACTCGCAGATAACACCAAATAAATACCATCTATAATAAGCACCTTAAATATAGTTTTAAGCCATCGTTGCCTGAATATGTTCTTTATGGCAAATAGCTGATAAAATAAAATAACAAGTATAAAAAAATGGAAATTCTTCAGGATTATCTCATTATTATTCCCCATCATAAAAAGGCTCATAACCAGAAATGAAAAGGCATGAAAATGTAGATTGTAAATCAAATGATGGGCGTAATAAAAGGGCAATCTGAAATATATAATTCGCTGAAATAAGGATATAAGCAGCATCGAAAAAATGACCATCCAAATTAATTGGCCGGTTACAAAAAAAGTAAAATTCTTAATTTCCTTCTGTAGCTTAATTTCTTGTTTTACTTGCCATTTCCCAAATTTAGTTTTAATATTTGCTTTTCTGATTATATTTTCATCATCCAGATTATAAATATCCGTAAAAGTTAATGGCAATGATTTAACTTCCCATTTTCCATTGATATTCTCTATAACTAATATTTGGTAAGTATTAGGAAGAGAATCAGTTGCAATAATGTCATTATTTTGCCTGGGTATATATGAAGAATCAATAGTTAGTTCCTTAAATAATTTTGCTTTGACAGCTATTATTTGGTCAGTATCCAAACCTTCCTCTTCAAAAATATGATGGGGAAGCGAATCTATTTTACTGAAAAACTGTTCTTTGAAAGCATTTTCCTGCACATTTTTTTCAAGGGATGTAAGCTGTTTATCAAACTTCTTATTGACCCAATTACCAAATAAAGCGAAATGAATTAATCCGAAAATGAGGAAAATCCTGAGAGGGCTAAGGTATTTTTGTCTCTTTCCATCAAAGAATTGGGTGGAAAGTTTACCAGGAATGAATAGATGGAAAAATGATATCCACAACCTGTATTCAAAATTGAACACAATATCAATATATTCTTTAATAATAGATATTAATGATAAACCGGGTAAGGATGCCTTTTGGCCACAATTTGTGCAAAATTTATCTGCAGGACTAAAGGAAACTCCACAGTTTGGACAATCAACAAACTCCTTATTGCTATTCATAAGCATTAAAGAAGATAATTTAATCTAGGGATTGAACGACCTGACCAGCTAAAGTAACTAATTCTTTATATTCCTGAACAGAAAGACCATCCAGACAATAAGAAATAGGATTTACAGGTTTTCCATTTACATGAACCTCATAATGGCAATGAGGCGCTGTTGAAATACCGCTACTACCCACCGTTCCAATCAACTGTCCCCTCACTACCTGGTCACCCTGTCTGATATTAATTTTAGACAAATGCGCATAAATAGTTTGGTATCCAAATCCATGATCTATAACAATATGATTTCCAAAACCTGCATTTCTGGTTGCTTTTACTACCCTGCCAGAACCAGTAGCCTGGATAGCAGTACCTTTAGGTGCGGTAAAATCAATACCATAATGCATCTTTTTAACTTTAAATATCGGATGAATTCTATAACCGAAGCCCGATAAAAAATTAACCCCTTTTGCTAATTTATCTGATCTGACAGGTTTTATGGATGGACGGGAAGCGAGGAATTTCTCTTCTTTTTTGGCATAATTCATGATGGTATCCAACGATTTAGATTGAATAACCAAGGAGTGTTTTAATCTTCTTAAACGCTTTTGAGTTTCAATGATAGTCCCTCCTACTTTTTTATACTGCTCAAAATTTTCATATTCATTGTGACCACCAATACCACCTCTCCAAACATTATTATCGATGGGATCGAGACCGAACAAACTTCTATAGGTATAAGAATCTCTTTTTTGGACATTACCTAAAACCTTTTCCATACGCTCCATTTCATCAACCAGTCGTTGATATTCAACTTCCATTACATCGATTTCAGAAAGGAGAGATTTCTCTTGAGGAGAAGGTAAATATTTATGTAAAAAAATGGTTAACAACAACGCCGTTGTTAAAACAGCACTTACTACAGAAAAGAAGCGCACGAACTTGCTCTTTACAGACTCCTCTATTCGTTCATAACGAAGTAAATTGGCATCAAAGAAGAATTTTTCCTTTTTCATAATTTGGTATGTTGTTAAATCGTACCTGAAAAATTAAACAGGGACATAACACCTAATGGGGGGTATTAGATTCAACGGATGTCTCTCAAAAATTGCTCGGCTCTAAAATAGCTATCCTTATTGAAAAGCCCTAATTTTCTTAGGATTTTTTTAAATCTTACGAGTATTTACTACCGTAAATAATCGCAAAAATGATAACTTTGAGCAATATTTGATTGTTTTTATACCTGAACTCGACCGGTAAAATGTAAATTATGACCGTTCCTTCACAATATAAGACCATTTCGTAAATTATCAACCTTTTTCCCTTAAAAATTTAAAAATATGATGACCGCACGACAAATAAGGAGTCACTTTTTAACCTTTTTTGCGTCTAAGCAACACAAAATTGTGGGTTCTGCTCCCATCGTAAATCGGGAAGATCCCACTTTGATGTTTACCAATGCGGGAATGAATCAATTTAAAGATTTCTTTCTTGGCAATAAAATTCCTGATAATCCAAGAATTGCCGATACCCAAAAATGTTTAAGAGTCTCAGGTAAACACAACGATTTAGAGGACGTAGGATATGATGGTACGCACCACACCATGTTTGAAATGTTGGGTAACTGGTCTATTGGTGATTATTTTAAAAAGGAGGCCATTGACTGGTCCTGGGAATTATTGACCAAGGTGTATGGGATGGATCCTACCAAATTATATGCCACTGTTTTCGAAGGTGATGCAGGTGAGAATATTCCCGCTGATATGGAAGCCAAAAACTTGTGGCTAAAATACTTACCAGAAAATCATATTTTATTTGGTAATAAAAAAGATAATTTTTGGGAAATGGGCGACACAGGTCCTTGTGGGCCATGTTCTGAAATTCACGTAGATTTAAGAACGGACGAAGAAATTGCCCAATTACACGGTAGCCATCTCGTTAATAAGGATCATCCAGGCGTGGTAGAAATCTGGAATAATGTATTCATTCAATTCAACCGAAAAGCAGATGGCAGCCTGGCTGAACTTCCAGCTATGCATGTGGACACTGGCATGGGTTTTGAGCGTTTGTGTATGGTTTTACAAGGTAAAACGGCAACTTATGATACCGATATTTTTACCCCTTTTATTTCTATCATAGAAAAAACCTCTGGTTTTACATACAAGGGAAGTTATGACCGCGATGCTAAACAAGATATAGCTATGAGGGTTATTTCTGACCATATCAGAGCTATTTGTTTTACTATAGCCGACGGTCAATTACCAGCTAATTCTGGTGCCGGGTATGTCATCAGAAGAATTTTACGTCGCGCCGTTAGGTATTATTATTCCTTTTTAAATATTAAAACTCCCTTTCTACATACTTTAGTTGCCCCATTGGCCAAAGCATTTGATGATGTTTTTCCCGAACTGATAGCTCAATCAGCTCAGGTAGCAAAAATTATAGAAATGGAAGAAATTTCATTCCTAAATACGCTGGAAAATGGCTTAAAAAGATTTGAAAATATTAATGTTAATCAAGGCATCATTTCAGGTGTGGATGCCTTTGAACTATACGATACATTTGGATTTCCCATTGATTTGACGCGTTTAATTGCCGAAGAAAAAGGTTGGAAAATCGATGAATTGGCTTTCGACGCCGCCTTATTGGAACAAAAGTCCAGATCTCGTGCCGATGCTCAAAAAGAAGTTGGAGACTGGGTTAACTTACTTCCTGACCAACCTGTTGAGTTTACAGGTTACACAGAAAATGAAATCCAAGATGCAAAAATTATTAAATACAGATCGGTTTCTATAAAAAAAGTTTTGCAACATCAAATTGTTCTTGATAAATCGCCCTTTTACGGTCAAAGTGGCGGGCAAGCAGGTGATCAGGGTATATTATTTATCGGAGAACAGCCTATTCAAGTAATAGATACTCAAAAAGAAAATGATCTTATTCTTCATATTGTAGATCAATTACCTGATAATCCCGCTGCTATCGTTCGTGGATTGATAAATAAAAACAGAAGAATAGCCATTTCAAAAAATCATACTGCTGCCCACCTTATGCACGCAGCTTTTCACAATATCATAGGAAAACATGCGCTTCAGAAAGGTCAGGATGTTGACGAATTAAAATTAAGATTCGACTTCTCACATTTTCAAAAAGTGAGTGCAGACGAAATTTTAGCGATTGAAAAATTAGTAAATGAAAAAATTCAGGCTAATATTTCTCTCGACGAAAAAAGAAATGTCCCCATGGCCGAAGCTAAGGAATCAGGTGCTATGATGCTCTTTGGTGAGAAATATGGTGAATCGGTTAGAATTATAACCTTTGATAAAGACTATTCTGTGGAGCTTTGTGGCGGAACGCATGTTTCTTCAACAGGTGAAATTGGCTTATTTAAGATTATTTCTGAAAGTGCCATAGCCGCAGGAATCAGGCGTATTGAAGCCGTTTGTGGATTTGAAGCCCTGAAGTTTATTCAACAGGAAATGAATGAACTGGAAGACATACGTCAAATTTTTAAAGGTAATCCATCGCCTGCTAAGGCTATTCATCAATTACAAGAGGAAGGAAAAGCTCAAAAAAAGTTGCTCGAGAATTTTCAACAATTACAGCTTGTACATCTGCGGGAACAACTCATACTAGGTGCTGATAAAAAAGAAAATTATACGCTTATCATCCAGAATGTAGAATTAAATGATGCCTCGTTATTGAAAGAGTTAGCCTTCCAGATTGATAATACCCTTGAAAAGGTTATTATTGTTTTAACGGCTACTATTCAGGAAAAGCCTCAGATTCTTGTCTCAATAAGTAAATCAATCTGCAACGATAAATCATTGAATGCTGGCAATATTGTAAGAACATTGGCTAAAAATATCGATGGTGGCGGAGGTGGACAGCCCTTTTTTGCTACCGCAGGCGGAAAAAATAACGCCGGACTTGAAAAAGTTTTGATTGACGCAAAAAATATGTTTGAATAATAACTATCCTTATTTTTTCCGGAGAGGTTATTCAGGACTTGAATCCAGCAGGTCAAATAGCCGCTCCGGAATAAAATAAAATAACACTATTTTCTGGAAACCGTTGCTCAAGATAGGAGGGAATTTCATTTTGCTCCATTAAAAATGAGGCGCTTGCCGGTCTTCCTGGCATGAACACCAACAAATCGGCTTTATTAATTTTATAGTTATCAATACTTTTAAACCAATTTTGATTTAAATCAGTCACTCTGAATTTCCAGTTTCTAAAATTATAATTTTTTGAGTGCAATTTTTTAATATACCCTTTAGTTTCTTCCGAACAAAAAATGATGACATCCATGTGCAGTTCTAAAGATAATTGCATCCATTTTTTGAAGCAATCAGTAAAACCTGGCTCGGTAAACGCTAAAGGTGGCAATCCAATGATTAACTTTTGGTGCGCAACAAGGGGGAGTTGCAATCTACATACGAGTATGTGTTGCGGCGCAGTATCTAAAATATTATCTAGTATTTCCCCAAAAACTCTATCTAATAAGCCTGATTTTTGAGGCCAACCCAAAAGAATATAATTCGCGTCTATCTGATTAGCCACCCTGGTAATACCACTCGCAATATGGAAGTCAGGTTCACGCTGGAAAACAATTTTTGTGTCAAGTGCTGCGGCTGTTTTACGTAAACTACGAGTAAAACTATCCTCAAGAACTAATTCATTTTCAGGATAATCAGCGGGGACAACCTGTAAAACATGGAGGGGTATTTGTTTAACATTTTTTCTAAAGATAACCGACAATTCTAAAAATCTATCTAAACTCCATTGATTCGAAATAGGTAATAAGTATTTTTCAGACACATCGTTTTGATCAATACGGTTTAAATTATTATCAATTAATCCTTCCTTAAGAAGTAATTCCCTGGCAGCACGTTCCGTTACTATGGACGAAATTACGCAAGTAAATAAAATGAGAATAATGGTTGCATTCAACGTATTTTCATCAAGAATCCCAGCTTCAAAGCCAACTAAAATAATAGCGAGCGTAGCTGCAGCATGAGAACTACTCAATCCAAAAATTAAGCGTCGGTGAACACCTTGAAAGGAAAAAACCATTTGGGTAAGCCAGGCAGCTAACCATTTCACTAACAGAGCAACCGAGGTTAAGACAATAGCAATAATGACAGCATGTTTACCATTAAAAAGAACGGATAAATCGACCAGCATCCCCACGCTAATTAAAAAGAACGGAATAAATAAGGCGTTACCAATAAACTCAATTCTATTGAATAAGGCTGAGGTATGAGAGATTAAGGAATTTAATGCTAACCCAGCCATAAAGGCACCTATAATTGGTTCTACCCCAGCTATTTCAGACAAGAAAGCGGCGAAAAAAATCACAGAAAGTACAAAAATATAATGCGAGTGCTTTTCACTTTCAACTTTTCTAAAAAACCACCTGGAAACAGGAGGAATAACTTTAAACATAACCACTGAAAAAAGAAACAAAGAAACCGTGAGTTGCAGCCAAAAAGCATTGCTAACTCCCTCGCTGTTAGTTTTTAATATAACCGCTAACATAATTAATACAGCCGTATCTGTTAAAATGGTGCCGCCAACAGTAATGGCTACGGCCTGCTGTGATACTATACCCCATCGGCTAACAATGGGATACGAAATCAGGGTGTGGGTGGAGAACATACTTGCCACGAGGAAACTCGCTTGAAAATCAAATTTAAGCAGGTAGAAACAAATAGGAAAACCTACAAGCAGCGGAATCGCAAAAGTAAACAGACCAAAAAGTAAACTTTTGTATTTATACTTATTGAATTCATTCGTGTCGAGTTCAAGACCCGCCATAAACATAATATATAACAAACCAATAGTAGAAAAAAGATTTATAGCCTCTGATTTCTCTAATATGTTAAGACCATTTGGACCAATGAGTACACCTGAAAGAATAAGACCAAGAATACCAGGGATATGAAATCTTCTAAAAAGTAAGGGAACTAAAAGGATAACAAAAAATAACAAGGATAATATGAGTACAGGATTCCTGACTGGAAGTTCTATTTGTCTAAATAAATCAATCAGGTATTCATTCATAATTATAAATAAAAGGATAAGGAACGAACGTAGTGATGCATAAAAATGAGCAAACCGGGAAATAAATACATCCCGGTTTGCCAATATAATAAATTAAAATAGAAAACTAAACCTTTGTTATTCCATGTCAATAAACTGTGCCTGAGCTACCAGGTCAGCACTTTTATCTTTATGAGCAACAATAATTTGTTCAAATTCTCTGGCACCCGTTCCTGCAGGAATTCTCTTTCCAACAATTACGTTTTCTTTAAGACCGCTCAAATCATCCTTTTGAGCTGCTATGGCAGCGGTACTTAAAACTTTCGTAGTTTCCTGGAAGGAAGCTGCTGAAATCCAGCTATTAGTACCTAACGAAGCTTTAGTGATACCCATTAACTGCGGACTGGCTGTTGCGGGAACAGCATCACGGAAGGCTACTAATTTGCGGTCATTCCTTTTTAGGAAAGAATTTTCCTCTCTTATTTGTCTTAAAGAAACAAGCTGACCTGCCTTAAGCTTATTAGATTCGCCTGGATCGGTGATGAATTTTTTATCAAAAATGATATCATTTTGTTCGATAAATTCACCTCTTTCAACGGTTTCTCCCTCAAGGAAAGTGGTATCACCAGAATCCTCAATGAGGAATCTGCGCATCATTTGTCTTACAATAACTTCAATGTGCTTATTGTTAATGGTAATACCCTGAGAACGGTAAACTTCTTGTACACCATTCACCAAATATTGTTGCACTGCAAAAGGCCCTTTAATATTTAAGATATCCCTTGGAGCAATAGCACCATCAGAAAGAGGCGTACCAGCTCTAACAAAATCACCGTCCTGAACCAACACGTGTTTTGAAAGACCAATTAAATATTTATGATTTTGATCATCCTTTGAAGTAACTACAATTTCTCTATTACCCCTTTTGATTTTACCAAAACTTACTACTCCGTCAATTTCAGAGACTACAGCAGGATTTGAAGGATTTCTTGCTTCAAACAATTCAGTTACCCTGGGTAAACCACCTGTAATATCCTGAATTTTTCCTAAACTTCTAGGAATTTTGGCTACCTTATCACCAGCGACAACAGAACTATTATCTTCCACAGAAAGGTAAGAACCTACTGGCAGAGAATAGTTTTTGAGTACCTCACCATCTTTAGAAGAGATAGTTATGTAAGGAATTTTCTTTTTATTTTTTGATTCAATGATTACTTTTTCAGAATAGCCAGTCTGATCATCTCTTTCAAGACGATAAGTTACACCTTCTTCGATAGCATCGAATTGAACAATACCAGAAAACTCAGAAATGATGACAGCGTTAAAAGGATCCCAATCGCAAATAGTTTGACCTTTTGCCACCTTTTCCCCATCCTTGAAATATAGATTTGAACCATAAGGAATATGCAGTGAAACGAATAATTTATTTGTTTCAATATCATGTAATCTCAATTCACCCGTTCTGGATAGGACGATGGTATTTTTTGATCCATCTGTTGCTTCTGTTGTTTTAATGCCATCGTATTCAACTTTAGCGTTAAAACGGGAAACTATTTCCGACTCAGTTTTTGACAAAGAAGCCACACCACCTACGTGGAAAGTACGTAAAGTAAGCTGCGTACCTGGTTCACCAATGGATTGAGCGGCAATAATACCTACTGCATCACCATTTTCGGTGATTCTACCAGAAGCCAGATTTTTGCCATAACATTTGGCACAAACACCTTTTTTAGATTCGCAAGTCAGTACGGAACGAATGGTAATTGATTCTATACCAATCTTTTCAATATGAATAGCCATTCTGGCATCTATATAATCACCGGCATGAAGCAATACCTCCTCTGAACCTGGCAAGGTGATGTCATACAGGGTATAACGACCTTCAATACGAGATGAAAGCTGCTCAATAACCTTTTCATTATCCTTTAGCGCCGATGTTTCTATGCCTCTTAAAGTAGCACAATCGACTTCGGAAATAATTACATCTTGAGAAACGTCAACCAAACGTCTGGTAAGGTAACCAGCATCGGCCGTTTTAAGTGCCGTATCAGCCAAACCTTTTCTGGCACCGTGGGTAGAGATAAAATACTCCAAAACCGACAATCCGTCAACGAAATTGGCAAGAATTGGATTCTCGATAACGGCACCACCAGTATCACCTGATTTCCTTGGTTTTGCCATAAGCCCTCTAAGACCACAAAGCTGTTTAATCTGCTGTTTAGATCCCCTTGCACCAGAGTCAAGCATCATGAATACAGAGTTGAAACCTTGCTTATGAGAAGCAAGTTCACGCATTAACGCCTCTGTAATTTTATTATCTGCGTAGGTCCATTTATCAATAATCTGGTTGTATCGCTCATTATTTGTAATAAGCCCCATATTATAGTTTTCCCAAACTTCATCAACCTCTTCCTGAG
>JAJTER010000195.1:0-3081 GCA_021299835.1 Saprospiraceae bacterium
TGAATCTGCTTCAGATAAAAGTAGTGCTCCATTTTTGGGTGGTAAAGAGGAATTATCCGGAAAGTTAGTCCCAAGCATTATATCACCTACCGCTACAATATCTATTGATGTAGAATCTTTTTGAACATGTTGCGCAACTGTAATAGATTGACAACAAATCATGCATATGAGAAATATGATATAGGAAGGGATTTTTTTCAGCATACTGCTAGTTTAATGGTTCTGCTGGTCTTTGGATAGAATAAATTCCCTTAAGATTATATGTTCCATATTTACCAGGTAGTTTTCTATTACCACCTGCATAACTTAAGGTAACTGCAATTCTTTTTTCTATGTCTTTCCAGCAAACAAAAATGGCGCTATGCTCAATGTTTTTATAACTATAATTGATATGATAAATCCAGTCCCCAGGTTTTACCATTTCTGGTTTTGCATAAGGTCCACCTTTTTTTGATCTAAATATAGATGTTTTTTCGGCCCCTGATTTTTTATAAACATAGTTTACAAAATCCCAGCATGAACCAGTGATGATTTCTTTATTTATAATAGCGATTTCCCGCCCAACTTGGAGAACTTTTAACCCATTATTATTAAAATCTGTAGTATTACTTGATGTATCTGCACACACGCAATCAGGTAAACTTGCCAGAACATGGCTGTTGTCTTCCTGCGCAAGAATAGATGAAGAGCAGAAAACAATGACTAGTAAGAGACTTATTATTCTAACCATACCCAAAAATTTAGTCTGCAAAGGTACTTAAATTTATTTTTTTAGGTTAGTAAATTGTGATTAATAAGTATATCAAATTTTGCAATCAACTGAAAATCAGTATAAAAGAATTATTATTATTTTTAAAAGATACATTAATGGGATAGTGATTCTGTTATTTTTTTGAGCCAAAAACTTTGAATGCTTTTTTTTGTTTAATGATTTACCAACATAAATTGAACTCTATATGATGCGTATTTTTTTTACCACCCTCTTTATTCTAAGTATTTCTGTTTGTTTAGGTCAAAAACGCCAGATCAGTAAGATCATAGCTGAAATAAATGAGGGACAGTTTGAAAGTGCTGGTAAAAATTTAGATGAACTTGAATTGAAGGAGGGGAAAATACCTGAAATTTTATTCACCCGCTATTTTCTTTTAAAAACGACAAAGAGGTCAACGGATGCATTAGACGCTGCCTATTCGGCTTTCGGTCAGGCATTTAGTCAACTTCAAAATATTGATATAAAAGACCAAGAAAAGTTTTGTAAAGATTTTAATTTTTGTAGTGATCAAAGAGCGAATTTGGAAAAGGAATTACAAGAATTAATTTTTGATGCATATTCCAAATCAAGATCGAAAGAATTACTATTAAGTTTTCAAAAAAAATATCCAGAAAACAGTTGGATTACCAAAAGTCAATTTTTAGTTGATAGTATTGATTATGCGGCTGTAAAAGATTCAAAAGATTTATCTGTACTGACGAGCTTCATAAAAGAGCATAAGCAATCTCAATTCACCATTGCTGCACAGGAAAGTATTTTTAAGATTGCTTATGAAACGGCCGTTAAAAATAATTCTATAAGCGCTTTTGAAGATTTCATATCTCGATATGGCAATGCTCCTCAACTCGAAGATGCCAAGAAGAAATTGGTTGATTTAGTTTGGACCGCTACTAAAAGAGCGGGTGGTAAAGCCGAGCTTGAAAAATTTATCAAAACGTATCCATCCTCTGCATATACTGGGGAAGCAAAAATCCTGCTTGAAAATATGGCATGGGCTGAAGCTGAAAAATTGAATACCGCTAATGGGTATAAAGAATTTGCTGCACAGTTTCCTGGTGGTGAAAAATCTAAATTCGCTATGCAGCGGTACGATGAACTTAGAATCAATGTTTTTCCTTTCTTAACTCGGGAGAAGAAATATAAATTATATGATATCGACTCAAAGCAGTTTAGAGGAAGTGAAACATTTGATTTTATCAGTTTAGCTTCAAAGGGAAAATTTATCGTGAAAAAATATGAGAAATTTGGTGTCGTTGATAAAAATGGGGAATCTATAATTCCAATTACCTATAATTGTATAGCACTTGAGGGTGATTTTTATAAAATCAAATTAGGTGACAAAAATGCATTATATAATGCTTTAGGAAAAAAAGTAATCGACTTCAAGTATGATAATTTCATGATCTATGATCATATTATCATAGCTAATTCATTTTCGGATACTGCTCAACTAAACGATTATGATATTTATGATCGGGAAGGGAACTTACAGTTTTCAGGTAAATATTCTCAATTCAATTATGCTAATGATACGTTGTTTATAGCCTATTCAAAAGGGCAGGGTTATCTTGTAAATGGAAAAGGAAAAATTATTAGTCCTAGATATACTAATGTAATGGAAGTTATTCCCGGATATTTTAAAGTGTCAACCGGGAATAATAATGGACTGATGGATAAAACAGGAAAGCTAATCATTCCGTTAACATACCAAAATATTTACAGCATCAGTAGTACAGGATATTTTATCCTTGAAAGCAAGCTGGGTAATGGGATTGGCCAAAAAGATGGATCGATCATCTTGCCCCCGCAGCCTAAGCAAATAATGGATTTGACAGGTGGGATGTTTTTGTTGAAATCGGATGTTTCAAATGATGAGGTTGCTGATGGGCAACTCTATAATGCGAATACTAAGAAATTTATAATTCCAGGAAATTTCCGTTGGGTAAAAGATTTTCATGATGGTTATGCGTTAGCGGGAAAGAATGGGAAATCAGGTTATATCAACACAAATGGCGAATGGATAGTAAACCCGATTTACAGTGATGAACTGAAGATGTTTGCTGAAATGCCAATGGATGGTGATGAATCTGATTATCTTGATGGAGGTGATGCCGAAGAGTGTTATTTGTCATTGAGTAGTAACTATGGTAATTCAAGATCCAATTATTATCCTGTTTCAACCACACTTTCTTTTTATGATGGATTAGCCATTGTAGGTATAGAAAGTGCTTATGGATATGTGGATAAAACCGGAGAGGTAAAGATTCCTATAGTTTATGATAATGTAAGTAATTTTTATAAAGGATATG
>JAJTER010000195.1:3127-4124 GCA_021299835.1 Saprospiraceae bacterium
GACCTTAACCGAAGATGGAAAGAGTATCAATTTGGTTATTGATAGAACAGGAAAGCGCTTTCTAAATGATGCACAGATACTTTATTTCTTTGATAATGATGCTAAGGCACTCATTCAAATGAAGGATGAATATTCGATCTTAGATTTGGGATCGAATGAGCTTTCTCTTTTAACGACGGCACCAGGATTATCGTATCTAAGTCCTGAAATTGGTTATTTCACTTCAACATTTAAGGGTGAGTCTGTGATAGTGTTAGATGATGGTCAGATTTTAAAGGATCGTAATATTGATTTTTCAGATTATGATTTTCAGCAGTCGATTTATCAGGTTGATGCGAAATTTAATAATGGAGAATACGATGAGGCCATTAGCGAGTATAAAAGGTTACTAAGCAGTAAGCCTAATAATTATCTATTGAATTATAAAATAGGTTTATGTTATGTTGAAAAAGATGATTCATATAATGCCAGAAGTTATTTAACAGCCGCCGTAAATCTGAAACCTAAAGATATTAATGATCTGGAGCCGCTGAACGCATTGGTTGAATATAATTTTAAGAAAAGCTATTGGAGTGATGTGGTAAGAGATGCTTCTATTTTATTATCAGAAGAAAATGGTGATGATAATAATTTATTGTTTAAGCGTGCCTATTCAAATTCCAATTTAGGCAACTATGAGGCTGCTTTGGATGATTACAATACCATAATAAATAGTAATCCTGGTGTTTCAACCGAATATAATAACAGGGGAGTGATCTATATGCGAAAAAATCTCTATCAGCAGGCGTTGCGGGATTTTGAAAAGGCCTTACAAAATTATACTGGGGAAAATGATGAAAGTATAGCTCTGTATAATTCTAATAAGGGGAATGCTTTATTCAATTTAAATAGAAAGTCAGAAGCCTGTATTGCATGGAAAAAAGCATCTTCATTGGGGAACACATCTGCGGCGAATAATATATCCCGGCATTGTAAGTAGAATTTGATAGTATAATAT
>JAJTER010000010.1 GCA_021299835.1 Saprospiraceae bacterium
CGTTTGTGGGGTATTGATATGTAAACCAAAAGTTTCCCATTCTTTATTAAAATCGGAATAGGCTTTTGCTGCCGTCATTTTATTTCTACCCCCTGCCAGACAAGCAATAATAGGGTTAAATATGAGGGTTTTACTTTGAAGTGGAATTCTGGTCCATGGCCTCTGTGTCACATACCTAAAGGCAGCTCTAATTTGCTTCCATTGCCCGTTTTCATCCATTATTTCAAGGACACCTTGTTGAAAACGCGCAAAATCATTACTATCCTCATCGAAAAATGGAACTAAATACACCTTTTCCATACAAGTATCAGCCAACACAGCTGCGTAACCTGTGGCCTCCATCAAATTCTTATCGTACAACACAGCGAGACCTCCTTCAATGGTTGCATTTTTAAGAATGTAGGGATAAAAAGTTCGTTCAATTAAATCTTTATAACTTCCTTGTTCCTGATGGTCATCGGTCAGAGGCATAGATTTCTGCCCCGACGGACAGGAATTATTTTCAATAATAACCATCTGCCTTCGCCCGCTTGCTGAGGTAACATTCAATAAATCGGCGCCAGCCCACAGAAAGTGACTGCATTGATAGGATAAAATGGCCTTGAGCGCCTGGGGTTTTACCAAAGGATGCAGATGGCAATACCTGTTAACAATACGGTCTTTATCCAGATTCAAGAAAAATGAAACCATCGGGTGGATGGTAGCATTTAGTGCTTTCGGATAAAAATGATTGATAGGGTCGAACTCACCGGGAGAAAATAATCTGACAGACCTGGGTGAAACGGACTGACTAACCATTGGGCTCATTGCTCATAGTCGTCTTCTTCATCCAATGCTTGAAGCCATTTTTTAGGATTATTATATTTTTTCTTTTCAGGCACAGCTTTAACTCGCTTTGCCTTAATTTGAGAGGCGTCATCGACCAGTTGTGGCTCCTTTTTGAATGATTCCTTTTTCTTCTTACTCATGAGTAAAAAATGCTTTTTGAATCAAAAAAAAAGAAGAAATCTGAATTAATTTTGAATTTTATAAAAAATACGTTCTAAATTGTATAATTAAAATAGTACATGCTTTATTAACAAAGAAAATACTTAGTTTTTATGAAAATGTTGTTAATAGATTCTGATGAAAAAAACAGAATTAATTGGCAAAAATGGTGGGTGAAATGTGGGTTTCTTTGTGAAATTGCCCCGGATTTTAAAAGTGCTTTATTAAAAATAGATAGTCATTCCTACGACGTTATTTTATTATTTTTGCATGATCAGATTACCGAAGGTCTTCAAATAACAAAAATGATTCGTTTAGAAGATACTGGAACTGGCCTGTTTATTATTTATGACCTAAGCACCTTTAACCAAACTATTCCATTTTTAGAAACGGGTGCAGATGATTGCATTCATCGGGACATGGACCCAAAAGAATTCTGGGCCAGAATAAAGGTGATTAACAGAAGAAGGTTTAATTTACCTAACACCTCTATTCAATTTGGGAAGCTATTCCTTTTTCCTCAGGAACATCAGGTAACTATTGAAGAAGAAGTTTTAACCCTGACCAAGAAAGAGTTTGATCTGCTTTTTTATCTCATTAGAAATAAAAACAGGGTACTAACCAAAGAGAAAATAGCGGAGCATCTTTGGGGTGATCACATGGAGGAAAGTGCTAATTTTGAGTTTATTTACGCGCATGTCAAAAATTTAAGAAAAAAATTAGCTCCTTTTGAATGCGATGATTACATAAAAACAATTTATGGCATAGGTTATAAATGCCATTTATAAATAGAATTACGATGAAAATTGAATTAAGAAATTTATATTTCGATGATTATTTTGGTTTAAAAGAGGCTATGATTGAAGCTTATGCAGGCATAGGTGGAGATTATTGGCAATTAGATGATATCAAAAAATTACTGGATTTATTTCCGGAGGGGCAACTGTGCGTTCTCGTCGATGGCAAAGTGGTCGCATCTGCTTTGTCAATAATCGTTGACTACAAAAAATTTGGTGATAATCATACCTTTCAGGAAATCACAGGAAATTATACCTTCAACACCCATTTTGCAGATGGAGACATATTGTACGGCATTGAAATGTTTGTCGCACCTGAATACAGGGGTTTGCGATTGGGAAGAAGACTTTATGACAGACGAAAGGATTTATGCGAAAAGCTAAATCTACGCGCCATCATAGCAGGGGGTAGAATTCCAAATTATAAACATTATGCCGACCTGATGACCCCAAGAGAATATTTGGAAAAGGTAAAACTCAAGGAAATTTATGACCCTACCCTTACTTTTCAAATGTCCAATAATTTTCACGTTAAAAAAATCCTTAAAAATTATATGCCAGGAGATACAGAATCAAAAGATTTTGCTACGCTTCTGGAGTGGAATAATATATATTTTCAAGGAAAAGAAGAACTAAGCGCTAACAGCAAACAGATGGTTCGCCTGGGGCTCGTGCAATGGCAAATGAGGCTTTTTAGAAATTTTAATGCGCTGCTCGAACAAGTTGAATACTTCGTCGATGCAGTAAGTGATTATAAATCTGATTTTATTGTCTTTCCCGCCCTTTTCAATGCCCCACTTTTAGCTGAATTTAACCATCTGGGTGAGGCAAAAGCTGTCCGGGAACTGGCACGTTATACCGAGCCACTTCTCCAGAAATTTATTGAATATGCTATGGCATATAATATTAATATCATTACCGGCAGTATGCCTATCGTCGAGGACGGACATCTTCTGAATGTGAGTTATCTATGTCGAAGGGACGGAACCTGGGACGGGTGTTATAAAATCCATCCCATGCCCTCAGAACTCTCTGCATGGGGTATGGTGGGAGGTAATAAACTTAAAATATTCGATACCGATGCCGGCAAAATTGGCATTCTCATAGATTATGATATTTGTTTCCCGGAATTAGCCCGTTGGTATGCGCGAAATAATGTACAAATTCTTTTCGTTCCCTTTCTTACTGACACCCAAAATGGCTATAATAGAGTGAGATTATGCGCTCAGGCAAGAGCCATTGAAAATGAATGCTACGTAGCCATTGCCGGTTGTGTGGGAAATTTACCTAAAGTGAATAACATGGATATTCAATACGCCCAGTCTGGCATCTTTACACCCACCGATTTTGCCTTTCCCGTAAATGGCGTTCGGGCCGAAGCAACCCCGAATTCTGAGATGACTGTAGTGGCAGATGTCGATTTGGAATTGTTAAAAGAATTACATGCCTTCGGTAGCGTTCAGGCCCTGAATAACAGGCGAAGCGATATGTACGACATACGATTTAGGAAAATGACCTAAATACTTGAAAATCAGTTTTTTAATTTTTTTTTTAGAAAACTTTTAAACATTTTTTTTCAAGTAGTATATTTTTTAAAAAATTCTTCGGAATCTTGCACTTTATTTTGAATCAATATCTTCAAAACTCCTTATGGATAATAATCCAAAATTGCGCTACAGCGATGCTGAACTCGATGAGTTTCGCGAAATTATTGAAACTAAACTGCGTCGTGCCACCAAACACTTGACTGAGCTCCAAGAGCAAATTGTTGAGATAACGGAAAACACAAGTGATGAGCATGGAGGTGACTGGGTTGATGATAGCAGTATCAATAACGATGTTGAAATGCTAAACAATATGGCCATACGCCAACGCGTCCATATTCAGGATCTCCAAAATGCTTTAGTAAGGATTAAAAATAAATCCTACGGCATTTGCATCGTTACAGGTGAACTCATAGACAAAAGAAGACTGCTAGCCGTACCGACTACTACCAAAAGTATGGCCGCTAAAGTTTCCGAACAACAACAACCCCCGGAAAAGAAAATTAAACCTATCCAGGAATATTCAGAGGAAAAAAAGGATACTGAAAAAGCGGTTCCACAAAAAAGGATTATCACTACGGTTATTCGTAAGTCTTCTCCTAATAAAAAGAAACCTGCCGTCGATCCTGATGATTTTGACGATGACCTTCTTGGTGTTTCAACGCCTAAAGATGCTTTCGGAGATGATGATTCTCCCCTTCTATATGGCGATGTTAACGATTTAGATGATGATATAGCCGATGATTCTTCTGACATGGATGATAATGATTCTTATGACGAAAGAGATGATTCAGGGGACGATGATGACGATTATAATTAATCGCCTGGGTTGAAAACATCCAATAACCAACCTTTTTTGGTGGTTTTATCCTTCCTGGCTATTTACATAATTTGGGGTTCTACCTATTTGGTTAACTTCATAGCCATGGAGGATATCCCTCCCTTTCTGCTTTCTGGTATGAGATTCCTTCTTGCAGGGTCCATAATGGCTGCTATAGGTTTTTTTAAAAAGGATCCTTTACCCCAATGGCAAAACGTAAAGTCTGCCGCTGGGATGGGTTTCTTATTTTTAGTGATGGGAACCGCCATGGTAGTTTGGGCAGAACAATATATAGATACTGGTTTAGCCGCTCTCATGGCTGCATTCGAACCCGTTATGGTCGTTCTTTTTGTTTGGTTATTAGATAAGAGGAAACCTGACCCAAAAACAATTATAGGATTGCTTCTTGGAATGACGGGAATCTATGTTCTGGTAGGACAACCTGAATTTCCCTGGAATAAAGACACCTTCAAAGGTCTTTTTGCAATAAGTGCTGCCATTGTAGCCTGGGCATGGGGAACAGTAGCCGTGAAAAATGCCAAACTTCCTGCGTCCAAATCTTTTTCCGCCTCCTTGCAAATGATTTTTGGCGGTTTAATTCTTCTATTATTTTCTTTTATAAACGATGAGCCAGCTCATTTCATTTTCCAACAAGTATCACCGAAAAGTTGGTTGGCCTTCAGTTACCTCACTCTTGCTGGTTCTATTATTGCTTTTTCAGCTTTCCAATATTTATTGCATCACGTAAAACCTGAAAAAGTTGCTACCTCCAACTATATTAATCCGGTCATAGCTGTATTTTTAGGCTGGCAATTAAATAACGAAAATCTGACCAGTCATTCTCTTCTCGCGGCATTCCTCCTTTTATTAGGGGTGTTTCTCGTAAATCTAAACTTACACAAACAAAATTAGCCATTCCTTAAAGTGCTTAACACTTTGAATGCAGACTCTAAATCTTTGGTAGAAATGACTAAGGTAAACTCATTCGATGTAGAAATTATTTCCACCAGGTTTATTCCATTCCAGGCAAATTCCCTTAATATAAAATAGTAAAAGCCATATAATACCCTGTTTTCTGCCGGCAATAAAAAGGTAAGTACCGTTAAATCTCTCTCTCTTTCAATGCATTTCTCCTTTCGGAAAATATGAATCAAATCGTTTTCCAACGATTCATCTACAAGTATAGTGGTCTCTGTAACCCCCTGTGAAATGGAATGAAACGATTTGGGAAGTTCTGCAGCTCTTACTAGTAACAAAGTCTGAGCATGGATGAGTGTTCCCGAGGCTACAAACGTATAATCAACAATATTTGACCTCACCCGAACATCCCTTAATTTCGATATAAATCGAACCAGATTGGGTTCCTGCTTTTGCTCTACCTGAATAGGTAACCTGTTAATAGACATTATTATAGCACTCGTTTGCACCCCCTTTCCTATGATTCTTTCAACTGGTTTTTGTATTTTTCTGGCTAAGGCAGATATATTAATTAATCCCTCCCTCAATGATTCCATTAAAAAAGGAGAACGCTTTATTTCTTCCTCAACAATCTCAGATAATTTTTTCATTGTTAAATTTTTAACAAAAGTAAATTATTTTGTACAAAAAAGATATAATAATTGGTTCTCCAAATCCTGACTTTTACTTTTGTTTTATAAAATGGCAACATGGAAGTTTGGAAATTTGGTGGCACGTCGGTAGGTAGCCCTCAAAGAATGAGGGAAGTAGCTGAATTGATTCATACGGGAAAGCAACGTTGGATTGTACTATCTGCCGTTTCAGGTACGACCAACAAACTGGTCTCCTTCAACCTGGCTATTGAAGCGAATGATGTAAATAGATGCACCGAAATCATCCGTGAATTCGAAAAGGAATACGATTTGTTTATTTTAGACTTACTGCCTGAACTCCCCTATCAGGAAATGGCGTTTACTGTCCTGAAAGATTTTATTTCCCTGCTTACATTAACACTTTCATCACCTTTTGCCACAGAGACTGCGAAATTAATATTAGCTCAGGGAGAGATTTTATCTACCCATCTTTTCCATCTATATCTAAAATATCGCGGATATAATGCCGCCCTCCTTTCTGCATTGGATTTTATGCAAATTCTACCAGATGGTGAACCTGACTTTGAATGGATTTCCAAGCGGCTATCCTTTCTCATGAAAGATTATAGTCAATATGACCTATGGATAACACAAGGATATATTTGTAAAAATTCCAACGGAGAAATTGATAATCTGCAACGAGGGGGCAGCGATTATACAGCAACCATATTAGGTGCAGCTATCAAAGCGGAAGAGATTATTATCTGGACCGACATAGATGGCATGCATAACAATGACCCGAGACACGTTCAAAATACCTATCCAATTAGAAAAGTTTCCTTTAGAGAAGCTGCCGAATTAGCCTATTTCGGTGCAAAAATTCTACATCCAACTTGCGTTATACCTGCCGAAAATGCAGATATTCCGATTCGTTTAAAGAACACATTCACGCCAAACACCTCTGGAACCTTAATCTCCAGAGAAACATCAGGCCATTTGGTTACAGCCATGGCCGCAAAGGACAACATTACCGCTATCCGCATCAGATCGGGGAGAATGCTCAATGCGTTTGGTTTTTTACGCCGCGTTTTTGAGGTATTTGAAAAACATCATACCTCCATCGATATGATAACCACCTCCGAGGTATCCGTTTCTCTTACTATAGACGATAAAAGTAAACTAAGCCAAATCATTACTGATATTTCACCTTTTGGGGAAATACAAGTGGAGGACGATTTCTCCATTATTAGCATCGTTGGGGATAATATTGCCAAGGCAGAAAAATTATTACCAGGCATCTTTGAAGTTCTGGAGGGCATACCTATTCGCATGGTATCCTTTGGTGGAAGCCCAAATACAATCTCTATTTTAGTTCCATCCACTGATAAAGTTATTTCACTTCAAAAACTAGATAACATATTATTTCATACTCATCCTTTAACCCAACAAAAAACAAACATTCAGTAGGTATTTTAGGTTAGGGCAATTCTGAATGTATTTCCACGCAACCTGACCAGATATTTTTCGGTCAGGTTGTTGTTTTTTACGTCCTTATCTCAGGCTTTTACTCTTTATTATTATTTCTACAAAAATATGAGTATTAAAACACTTATATTACTATCTAAAGCGTCGGAGTTACAAAAAAACCTGATTATTCAATCCCCAAGTTTATAAAAAAGGCGTTTTCAACGCTGTTGATAATGTAATGGTAAAAGTTTTGCTGCATTCGATGCTCATCAGAAGGTATTCTTTTTTTTAAATACCAACACTTTAGTTGCTTATTATTTCATTCATTTTAATTATAAAAACTATGAATCGTATTATATTAAGTTTTATTTTAATATTTCCAATATTAACCGTAGCTCAGGCTCCAGAAAAAATTAATTTTCAGTCTATAATCAGGGATAAGGATGGGGTAATATGGAGCAATAAATCAGTGTCATTAAAAATTGGCATACTTGAGGGAGGTGCCAACGGAACGATAAGTTACCTTGAATCACATAATAAAACTACCGATTTTTCCGGGCTTCTTAGCTTGCAAATAGGTACGGGGAATGTTTTATCGGGATCATTTCATCAAATTAACTGGGGTAATGCTCCACATTTTATTCGCCTAGAGGTTGATTTTGAGGGTGGGAGCCAATTTTTGCTTTTGGGTACCCAACTATTATCAAGTGTTCCATACGCTCTTTTTACCAATGTGGCAGATACAACCCTACATGAAAAAACGGAGATTGACCCTGTTTTTAACTTAAGCACAGCTAAAGGTATTTCGCAAGCAGACACAGCCTATTGGAATAGAAAAACAGGGAATAATCCGGGAGATATTCAAGTGTGGAACGGCTCATTATGGGTGAATGTAGCAGCAGGTATGCCCGGTCAAATTTTAACTATTTCTCCTTCAGGAAATCCGGGTTGGCTACCCTCTTTAAATACCGTTTTACCTACGGTATCAATGATTGGATTATCAGAAATATCTCCAAATTCTATTCGTTTTAGTGCTCAAGTTTTGTCAGACGGCGGTGGTCATATTACCTCAAAAGGCATCGTTTACGGGACTCAATTATTGCCAACCTTACTTGACCAATCGGTAATAAACGGAACAGAGGCCGGAGCGTTCGAAGGCACAATTACATCACTTTTACCAAATACCAGGTATTATTTTCGTGCCTTTGCTACCAACGAACAAGGAACGCGCTATAGTAATCAGCTATTGGAAAATACGACCTCTTTGGTTTCAGATGTGGATGGAAATATTTATCAAAGTGTAAAAATTGGTACCCAAATATGGTTAAAGAAAAATCTAATGGTTACTAAATATCAAAATAGTGACTCCATTATTGAGGTAATCCCCAACGGATTATGGCAAAATTTACTCATCGGAGGATGGGCAAATATCAATAATACCGCCAGTAATAATGAAGCCTACGGAAAACTTTATAATTGGTTTGCTGTGACAGATGAAAGAAAATTATGTCCTCTCGGTTGGAAAATTCCTTCTGATGATGACTGGACTATCCTTACCAGCTATTTGGGTGGTCTTGATGTTGCCGGGGGTAAACTAAAATCGACAGGCATTACCTATTGGCAAATACCCAATGCCTGGGCCAATAATCTAAGCTTTTTTACCGGTTTACCAAGTGGCTACCGCGATGAACTCGGCGTGTTTTTTGGCATCGGTTATTACGGCTTATGGTGGAGCTCAACCAGTAATGGTGCGGAAGCCTGGTCAAGATATGTTTACAATGAATTTAATTATTCAACAAAAGAAACCTTGAGCAAGAACTATGGACTATCGGTAAGGTGTTTAATAGAATAAAAATGTATCCTCTATGATTCGTACGCCGAGTGATTTTATCACCCAACTTATTTATACCCGACATGCTAAAGATTTTTTATTCATCTCCAGTGGAGTTATTATGGCAAGTATTGGGCTAAAAGGCTTTTTACTTCCAAATAATTTTTTAGATGGTGGAGCCATGGGCATGTCATTATTGGTAAAAATATTAACCAATGTCGATTTATCTCTATTAATTATTGTGATCAATCTTCCCTTTATCCTATTGGGTGCCAGGCAAATTTCTATATCCTTTTCGATAAAAAGTAGTCTGGCCATTCTACTATTAGCCGTTTTAGTTCATTTTATATCTATCCCAAGTATAACAGCCGACAAATTGCTCATTTCCATTTTTGGTGGATTTTTTTTAGGAGCGGGTATCGGACTCTCCATTCGAGGTGGCGCAGTCATTGACGGAACAGAGGTTTTAGCTATTTCCGTAAGCCGGACAAGTAGTTTGTCCGTGGGCGATTTTATTGCATTGTTCAATATTGCCCTTTTTAGTTTTGCCATTCTTTTGACCAATATGGAAACAGCTATGTATTCTATGCTTACCTATCTGTCTGCCTCGAAAACAGTAGATTTTATAATTAACGGAGTGGAAGAATATTTAGGTGTATTAATTATCTCCACCAAAAATGAAGAAATAAAAAAACAGATTACCATTGAACTTGGCAGAGGAGTTACTGTTTTTAAATCGGACAAAGGATTTGGTTCCCGGGGTACTTTCGATAAGGAGAGTAATATCTTATTTTGTGTAGTAACCCGTTTGGAAGTTACCAGCCTCCTCCTGGAAATAGAAAAAATTGATCCGGCTGCCTTTGTGGTACAACATCCTGTCAAGGATACTAAAGGCGGGATGATAAAAAAGAGACCTCTTCACTAATTTAACTTTTTTGAATGAAGCTTTATCTATATAACCTTATACTCATTATCATCTTTTCACTTTGTCTCATCAAACCCATTTTGGGACAACAAGAAAAACCTTTTCCATTTGCCAGTGCTAAGGCAAGAAAAAGTATCACCTGGGAACTAAAAAACGAAATCGATTCTCTGGTATCCCTTTCTTTACAACCAGAAAAAGCGGAAAATCTTTGGAAAAAAGCCTTTTGGGCTATGGAGCTAATGCTTTATTCTCCCCCAAAATGGGAGGAAAGGATCCCATATTTTATTATTCATTTATCCTCTTTTGACGCTGAATTTCAAAGAGCTTTCCTGGAAATGCTATACACACTATACCCTACGAAATTTAGCGACCAAATCATTCCCGTCTGGCACACACTGGCAAATGCTAAAAATCAAGCCATGGCGCTGGAATACCTGGCTGTTTCTCATTTATTTCCAGAAATTACAGAAAATCATACCATTTATTCATCTGATTGGTATCGGGCTTATCAGAAAAGATGGCCTGCCCAAAAGATTGTTTATCCTACCATAGATTCATTTTCCAATGACTATTTTTTACCGGGCGAAGAAATATTGTGTAGTTTTCAATTTACCGACAGAGGTAAACCTGGTTTTCTTATGATTAGGAAAAAAAATGGTGAGTGGGTAACAGATGATAATGGCAAACCACTGAAGTTTAAACAACTGGCACGATCTATTTCAAATCTACCATATTACCTCACAAATGGTAATACACCACAAGGGCTATACAGAGTGACCGGGTTTGACTATTCTTCAAATGAATGGATTGGACCAACGAAAAATGTACAAATGGTCCTGCCTTATGAAAATAATTCCTCCTTTTTTAATGGCCAGCAGGCAACACCTATTTCCTATGAGGCCTTACTGAATCCTTTGATTAAGGATTTCCCCTCCCTTTGGGAAGCACACGATGCTGGAAAAATGGGTAGAACAGAAATTATTGCTCACGGCACAACGATTGATCCTGCATTAAATAATAATGAATCCTATTTTCCTTGTACCCCCTCTTTAGGCTGCCTGTGCAGTCCTGAAATATGGAATAAAAAAGGTAAACGAGTTGAAAGCACTCAACAAGCATGGATAGATGCGCTGAAAAAAAATAATATACAACCAAAATGGCTTATCGTTGTGGAAATAGCCAACATAGATGTGTCAGGAAAATAAGCCTAAAAATTTGGCCTTTTTAAAAGGATACTAAATACTGGCAAAATGAAATTAAACCAATTTTCTAAAGTGTTTAACTCATTTCGATACGTTATTTGACTCAATGAAGTTTTTTAGTTGTTTAATAATATAATATTTGAACCGAATCAATATTCACCTACTACAGGGATATTCTTGATAAATTTATTCTGTTGCATTTTTAACTAATTCGGGAATTTTATTTTAACTGTAATAAAATCAACAAGTTATACTAAAAGCGTAGCTTTTTTTGTTTTAAAAATTTGATTGTCATGTTTTTATCAACTTTAAAACTTTATTTACCCGGGTGTATCCTATCTTTTTATTCTTAAACAGACCTAAATCCAAATAATCTTAATATTTTGGACGTCGAATATAAAAATGGGTAAATGAAAGGAAAATTATTGGCCGTAGATATTGGCAATTCCAATATTGTGACGGGGATTTGGCAGAATAAGGCATGGAGCGAAATCTGGAGATTTTCTTCTCATCCTCCTCTCGACGATAAAGATTTTTATACCCATGCCTTGCACGAAATCCTGGTAGAACGGGAAATAAAAACGTCAGAAATAACAGATATTGTAGTCAGTAGCGTAGTTCCTTCTTTAATTCCGTTATGGCTAAATGCATTGAAAGCACATTTTAAGGTAGAGCCCATACTCATCGGCAAACAGCACTTTTCAACATTAAAAATGGGTATTATTGCACAAGACGAGATAGGTACTGATATCCTTTCGAATGCTTATGCTGTTTTCAATCGTTATCCGTTTGATAGTATTGTCATTGATTTTGGAACCGCTTTAACATTTACCACCGTAAGTAAATCGTCGGGTATTTTAGGGGTATCTATTGCCCCTGGATTAAAAACGGCCACCTTATCTCTGTTTAAAGGTGCTGCTCAACTTCCTGAGGTTCCTCTTATTTTACCTGACTCGGTTCTCGGGAAAAACACAGTACAAGCCATACAGAGTGGCGTACTTATTGGTTACATTGGGCTTATTAAATATACTGTTGAGGCCATCAGGCAAGAACTGAACCACCCATTTTCCGTTATTGCTACAGGTGGTTTATCGGCAATATTACATCCCTTGAAAGATTTTTTCTATGAAATTGACCCCAATTTAACTTTAGATGGCATGAGATTTATTTATGAAGCGGTAAAAAATGATTCAGGGAACCGCCCTTAACTTCTCCCACTTTTTCATCTTATCGGACCATTTTTTAATCATTTCCCGCAGGGAATCTTCTTCTTCTAAAATTAAACCTTCCAAGGAAAAATTTTCTTTCTCCAGTTTAGTTATCAGCTTTCTGTTACTTATCAATTTATTTCTGTAACTGTCTAGTTCTTTCTCTAAGAAATGAACGTCTTTTTTTAAAATCTCAAATTCATTATTATACAGCAAAGGTAATTTGTCGACTAAAAATTGATTGGCTAAACTCCTCCATTTTTCTAAAGACCCGTCCTCTTTTGGAAACAAAATCCAGACTAAAGAATCTTTATGGATATGAACATAAGTAACATGTAATGTCGTGGGAGTAACCCCAAAAAAAGTGGGTGAATTAATTTCTTTTGAAATATAACTTATCTCCGTTTTACTTCTAGAATCATTTTTTAAGGTAGTATTTAATTTTTCCTTTAGAAATAATTTCCATTGTTGTACAAAGGCCTTTTGTCCAATATCCGTTCCAAAATACAAAGCTGTTTTAGTCTGTCCTTTATAAATAAAAGCGGTATCTCTGGTCAGTGAAGCGCTAATTTCCTGGCTCTTCAGCGAAAAAAAACAAAATAAAGGAAGGACTAAAACAATATATTTCAACATCAAACAACAAATTATTCAGGTTTTAAATTTTTTATTACCTTAACGAGCATATTTGAAGTTACGCGATCAGTAAGCTCCATTCCATTTAAAATCGCCAATTCCTTATGCCTGGCGGCAGGCATTTTATAATCAGCTAACACCTCTGCAAAAGTTCCATTTCTCCTTACGCTAACTATTTGAATGCGCTCAACCTGTCTGTTTAATTTTTCTCTATCTGTTAGTCTACTAAAACCATCTACTGCATTATCCATAGAAGCATTAAAACTTTTCACTTCTTTACCCTGGGCAATGGCAAGAAACCTAAACATATTTTTACCATCTTGAATAAGAATTAATTTTATAGTTATTGGTTCCGCACCACTTTCTGGTGTCTTTTGTTTAAGCTCAGCTTCCATAGCTTGAAAGCCATTTATACGTCTGTTTTTATCCCTTACTACCACCAATTCGTTTTCATCTAAAGTTTCCTTTAAAGCCAATTCAAAATCATTTTCTTTGGCTAAATCAAAAATGAGCAATGCATTACCCGATTCTTCTGTAATATCAACCTCACTTGGGGTATTGGTTAGGGTCCAATCTTTTGGAACAGGAAAATAGAATGCTAACGCAGGATGATAAAAAACTGATTTTTCCACAAATCCCTGTTGAGGATCTTCACCATAAGGCATATCGTCAATCCTCCTCAAATAGGAATCTCTATTCACTGAAAAAGACTTATTTGGCAATTTTTCCTGCCAGACTTTTGTAAGCTCTCCCACTTTTTCAAAACGATCAAGAGGCGCTGGGTGAGTGCTTAAAAAGGCCGGCATTCTGTCTTCTCCTTCCCCCCCAAGTTTATCTAAGGTTTTGAAAAAATCTGCCATTTGCTTACCATCGTTCCCTGTTCTTGAGGAATATTCAACCCCAAGTTCATCAGATTGAGATTCATCTTCTCTGCCATATTTCATGAAAAGTAATTGTAAACCAACCCCGGCAATTTCAGCAAAGGTTTCCAATTCTTTTGATATACTGGCCCCAATAGCCAGTCCAATTTCTGCCAACATCTGTTTGCTATATTGATTTGCCCCATGTCTTGCAGTAACATGACCAATTTCATGTCCTAACACCCCAGCAAATTGAGCTTCATTATTGAAATGCGCCAATATGCCTCTTGTGAAATAAACGTAACCACCAGGTAAAGCAAATGCATTGACCACGGGTGAATCCAATATTTTAAAATGAAAAGGAAGGGAAGAGCGATGACTGATCTTAGCCATTTCATTTCCTTTTTCGTTAATAAATGCTTGGAGTTCAGGGTTTTCAAAGACCCCAAATTCTGCAACTATCTCTGGGTCTGACTCAGCTCCTAATTTTATTTCTTCTGATTCTGACATTAACATCACTTCCCTTTTTCCTGTCACTGGATTTTTGGCACAAGTAGCCAACAAAAGGGATAAAACCAGTAATTGAAAGAAATTAACCAATTTCATAATTGCATTTTTTTATTCCTAAAATTAATCAAAATAAGGCATTTACCTATTATTCGAAAGTTGAGACATCCAAATTCCACTTAATAATACTAAGAAAATACCAATATAGGTATAAAGGTTGTAATTAGCATCGCCTAAGATCATACCAGCTATCCATGAAAAAGGTATTTGTAAAAAATTAAGGGTACCCATAACGGCCGGTTTTCCTAAACTAAAAGCGTTGGTTACAAATGATTGTCCAATTAACGCAATGACAGACATGCATAGTATTAAAAGCCAATCATATCCTTGAGGCATAATAAATGAGGCAAGAAAGAAATCATACGATGGATTCTGATAAAACGCACTCACCAAAAATGAAAAACAACTAAGAATGAGTCCACCAGCTAAAAAAGACAGTAAAATAGTTCGTCTATCGTAATATTTTCCAAGGTAATGAATGGACAAATAACCTAATGAGGTACCTACCCCGCTATACAATCCAACAAGATGGTATTTTACCGGATAATTCATGTCAGGTCTAAAAATAAATAAAACCCCGGCAAAACCTATGATAATGGAGAGCCATTGCTTCCATGACAGATTAGCTTTTAGTAGTACAACCGAAAAAAAACCAATAAATAAAGGGTAGGTAAGATTATACGTATTTGCTACGGCCAACTGCATTTTAGTAAGACAATAATAAAAAGCAAATAGAGAGGTCGCACCAATGCTTCCTCTAAACAACAACAATTTTGTTTTGCCGCCTATCTGAATAACTGGTTTGTGATATATCGATAGCAGAATAATAATTAATCCAATGAAATTCCTGAAAAACACCAATTCAACGGAAGGATACCTATTCCCCAGCAACTTGGTTAACGCCCCCATGAGGGCAAAACTTAATGTTGCCAGAACCATGTTCAGCGCGCCACTTTCTTTTAAAGAAGTTTTAATGATATTTTAATATATTTTAGGCATAAAAATGCCAATATAGTAAGGAAATGTGCAAAAATTTATGGAAAAGATTTAAAAAACCAACATAGAATAGTTAAACTAAACAGTAAAATATTCATCATTAGACGGAGAACTTATGAAAACTTCCCACCAATAGGTTTCCTGTATGGTTCAAACGGTATTTTAAGCATTTTAGAAATCTTGGAATGCTCACTCTCGTCTAAATGTGTATCAATACCGTATTTAATATCTTCTTGTTTCATGTAACTGAAAGTTCCAAATACTCTATCCCATACTGAAAAAATATTTCCATAATTAGTATCTGTTTGGGGTAATACGTAATGGTGGTGAACGTGATGCATATTTGGCGTCACTAAGACCAAACTAAGAAACCTATCTAACCTTTCAGGAAGACTAATATTCGCATGATTAAATTGTGAAAGTACCACCGACAAAGCCTGATACAACATTATCAACCAAACAGGTGCTCCCAGGATAAATACCGCTATGGATGTAAAAACAAATCTAAAGATGCTCTCCCCCGGATGGTGTCTGTTTGCAGTGGTAGTGTCTACATGAACATCAGTGTGATGAATGAGATGAAATCGCCACATAAACCGAACCTTATGTTCGAGCCAATGTATTAAATATGCACTGATAAGATCAAGTCCCATCAAACCCACTAAGGCATAGAAAAGAAGGGGGATACTATCGATAAAGGTTAACAAGCCCCACTGATTGTCCTGAGTCCAACGACTTGTTTGTAGCAACAAAAAAGCGAGGGCAAAATTTACAATGATGGTAGTAAGTGTAAAAAATACATTGATACCTGCGTGTTTCCATTTTTTATAAGAAAATTTAAACAAAGGAAACGCTGTCTCCATCAGCCAAAAAAAAGCAATCCCTCCGGCAAGTATTAACGAACGATCCCGAGACGGAATACTCTCAAAATAAACCATGATTGGTTCCATACCTTTTTCTTTTAAATATAAATTATTTTAAACTACCAGTCAATGAGAAATCATCTTTTTGACCTTAAATCTGTTAAATACCTTTCTAATTCCTGCTCATCATAAATTAATACTTCTCTGGGCTTACTTCCATCGGCCGCACCAACAATACCTAATGATTCTAACTGATCCATTATTCTACCAGCTCTATTGTACCCCAATCTAAGGCGACGTTGAATCATTGAGGTAGAACCTTGTTTATTACTTACAATTAATCGCGCCGCATCCTCAAGCATATCATCTAAATCGGTATATTTCAGGTCAGCGCGCGCATTTTCTGGATCATCACCTTGAAATTCGGGTAAAAAATAGGGTTCCGGATAGCCCTGCTGTGCGGCTATAAATTCAATAACCTTTTCTACTTCAGGAGTGTCAATAAAAGCACCTTGTAAACGAACCATTTCACCGCCTACAGAAAGCAGCATATCGCCCCTTCCTATCAGCTGTTCTGCTCCACCTGTATCAAGAATCGTTCTTGAGTCAATTTTAGAAGTAACTTTATATGCGATTCTTGCCGGGAAGTTAGCTTTAATTACGCCCGTTATAATATTCACAGACGGTCTTTGTGTGGCGATGATAAGGTGAATACCTACCGCACGGGCAAGTTGTGCCAGACGACCAATAGGTATTTCCACTTCCTTTCCTGCCGTCATTATTAAATCAGCAAACTCATCGATAACTAAAACAATAAAAGGCAAAAAGCGGTGACCTTTCAAAGGGTTAAGTTTACGCTGAACAAATTTTTCGTTATACTCTCTTATATTTCTTACACTTGCCTTCTTAAGCAAATCGTACCTGTTATCCATTTCTATACAAAGCGAATTCAGCGTGTAAATCACCTTGGCAGTATCAGTGATAATTGGTTCATCCTGATTTGGTAAAAAAGCAAGAAAATGATGTTCCAATTGAGAATAAGGGAATAATTCTACTTTTTTAGGATCTATTAAAACCAGTTTCACCTGAGAGGGATGCTTCTTATAAAGGAGAGACATGAGGATGGAATTTATTCCCACCGACTTACCCTGACCTGTTGCACCAGCTACCAATAAGTGAGGCATTTTTGCTAAATCAACGACAAATACTTCATTACTAATGGTTTTTCCCAAAGCAATCGGAAGATCCATTTTAGCTCGTTTAAATTTATCAGACGCTAAAACTTCTTTCATCGAAACCATTTGCTTTTTCTTATTTGGCACCTCAATGCCTATGGTTCCTTTCCCCGGAATGGGTGCGATGATGCGGATACCCAGCGCTGATAAACTCAGGGCTATGTCATCTTCCAGATTCTTAATTTTTGAAATACGAACGCCGGGAGCGGGAATGATTTCATACAACGTAACCGTTGGTCCTACTGTCGCTCTGATTTTAGTAATCTCTATTTTATAATGTAACAGCGTCTCAATAATCTGATCTTTATGGGTTTCCAGTTCTTCCCTGTCTATTTCAACCTGCTGATCCGTATAATCGTATAATAAAGGCAAAACAGGTTGCTCAAAGGACGATAAATCAAGCGTAGGATCATAAGGTTCAGTATGATCCATATTTTCACCCAAGGCTTCTGACAAACCTGCTCCAACTATGAAGGTACTTTCGCTGGTTTCTGTAGGTGCCAATATTTCTATTGGAGGTTCAATCTCAAGCCTTTCCCTGAATTCTATCTTTTCCTTAGGTTTAACTGCAACATCTAACGCTAATTCATTGCCAACTTCTAGGGACAATTGTTTTCCCTGAACAACATTTTCAGGTGTTAAATCAGTAACCACAGCTGGGAAGGAAGAAATTTCTTCCATATCTTTATCCTTAATACTACCCAGGCCAACAGATTCAGTCGATAGCTTTTCGCCGCTGAATAAATTTAAAAAATTATGTTTGACCTGATTGAAAATCTCTGGTAAAGACTGTCCTGCCAGAGTAGGATTTAAAAACCATAAAAAACGACTCAACCCAATAAATAAAAATAGAAAAAAAGTACCAACCCTACCCAGAAACCTAACCAGCCAATCACTTACAACCGTTCCAAATCCACCCCCCATAGGAAAAGAAAATCCTTTAAAAAGAAAAGAAAGGAAAATGGAAAAAAACAGAACGTTTATAAATAAAGAAAACATTATATCGATAAGTCCTGATATTGGTCGTCTTATGATTAATTGCCTGCCTATTAAAAAGAAAACATAACACAGGGCAAACGAAGGAAGACCAAACAAAAAGTAAAAGAAAAAATTTGAAGTGATGGCACCTAATCTACCCAAAATATTGGATATCTCCGCATCGCTGTCTAACAATAATCCAAACGAAAATCGTAAAACGGCATCCTGATCATCTTGCCAGGTAAACAGGTAAGATGAAAAGGCAAGGAAGCAATAAAAGGCAAGAAATAAAAAAAACAATCCCCATAAACCTGGTATCCTTTCATCCTTGAAAGAAAAAGATGGCTTACTCTTTTTTTTACTCTTCGAGACACTCATGGGGGGAAATTTCTTTTGGTCTGCAAGATAAGGTATTTTTAATAAATTCCAAAAAACTAACAATTTATTAAAAATATAGCTCAATTATAAATTATTTGTTTTATATTGCCGTCCAATAGAAACATAAAACATAGGATTATGATACCAGAAGTTAGGGTTGGCATGAACAAGCGATTTATTGAAGTATTCAATCTACTGGTTGAAAAAGGTATTATCGTTATGAATGACAGGGGGGGAAAGGGAATAGGAGATTTTGCCAATGATATTTTGGGGAAGCCATATAGCCATATTATACGCGCCTTCCTTAGTGATTCTGATAAACGTTGTATTGACTATCATCACGTTGATAAATTATGTGCCCTATATGGCGTAAGTAAAACCTATATCCTGGAAGGGAAAGGAAATCCTCTCGAAGATAAAAGAGTCCGGCCTTCAGCCAATGTAAGTAACTTATCCCCAATGACAACGGGTCAAATGAACCAAAATAACATCTGTTTTACCAATATCGAGGCATTCGCAGGTAACGCTATTGAATGGGATAGTTTTCGGCAGGAAAATCAAGATTATTTTCATATTCCCGGACTGGACGCAGGAGAATTATTTGCCTTTCCAATCAAAGGAAACAGTATGCTTCCGGTAATAAATGATGGAGATATTGTAGTATGTAAGCCTCTGCGCAGTTTCAATGAATTTAAAGAAAATAAAATATACGCTATAAATGACAGTGGATCTATTTGGGTGAAATATGTTCAAAAAGAACAAAATATAAAAAGCGGTAACGCCCAGTTAAAACTAATTTCGGCTAACCATCTTGAGCACGATCCTTTTCATATCGATGTTTCAGAAAATACCAAACTTTTCCAGGTCATCAGAAGAATAAGCACCTTAGATTAATGTTAAATGCCCTGATATGGCTAAACGAATCCAAGTTTGTTAAATAATCTACAAATTAATCAAAACTACAACAACACATTTTTTTTAAAATCTCATTGTTGTAGTTCTATATTATTCATTATAAAGAGATTATCAAAATCTTTTAAAACTATTATTTACTAACAAAAACCAATAATATTATTTTTTGATTTTTCAGGAGGTGATATGGAAATGATCCGCGAATAGACCGCTACAAAATTTTTATTCTTTATTCTCCATTGGGTAAATCATACTTGAATTCCTTTTCTTCCTTAGGATTGTTTTCTTGTTCAACCCTATTAAAAATTTCTTCCGAAAATTCCTTAAATTCTCCAACTAAGGGCTCCAATTGTATAACCCCTTTCCATATTTTTCCAGGATAATTCTTTAAAAACGGATAAGTTTTAGATGAGGTGACCGCTTCACTTTCTGGAGTTAATATAGATTCAACCACGAACCAAATAATAAGGCTGTAAAAAAAAGCTGATATTGAGGCTAAAACTGTTCCTCCTATAAGCTGATTAACAAAATTCAAATGCACCTTTTCCATGACACTTTCTATACCCTTTCCTAATAATTTCAATAGCAACAGGGAAAGAATAAACGTAGTAGCAAATCCGGCGAAAATCCATAATGGATTCGTTTGGTTAAATAAGTCATGATAAAATCTTGTGACGGCCGGCGTAAACCTAAGGGCAGCTAAAATACCAAAACTGGCTCCCAGGATAGTAAAAACGGTCTTTATAATTCCTTGGTTATACCCTGTGTAGAAACCATAAGCCATGACAATAATTAAAAATAAATCAATAATCATCTCGATGTTTTTTTTGAAAATTATAACATTTAACCTCCTACCCTAAATATTTATATAGTATATTTAGGTAATTCATATTCACCACACTAATATCTACCTATGAAACAAATTGCTTTTATTTTGCTAATCAACTTAATCTCATTCACCGTGATTGGGCAAAACACCCAACCATCATCCATTTTTGAAATCGGGAAAGATGAACAAACCTATCGAACCATTTGTGAGACCTATCCTGAAACTTTGCTCACCTGGAAGAAAGATGATTACACCCAATCTGCTTTACTCTGGTTCGACTTTCTAAAAAGTATGGAAACGTATGCCGATGCTATACAGTTTAATTTAAATGGATTAAAATTATGGATTCATATTTTTTGGAATGAAAAAGGAGAAATTAATCATATTGGATATTTCGTTCATCCGGCATCAAGGCAAATAGACAAAAAAGAATTGAACGCCTTTTTCAGTGCTTTTTCAAGATTAGCAGACAAGCCAGATTTTAAAAGTGGCATGAAAATTTCACATTATACCTCGGCATCTTTTCCTACCTTTGCAACATCGAGATGAACATTCTTTCATCCATTTCGTTGCTATTATTTTAAATGACAAAAACACAAAAAATGATCCGAATTCTCGCCAATGATGGTATTAGTGATGATGGAAAACTTCTTATGGAAGAAGCTGGATATGAAGTAATCACTAAAAAGGTTCCCCAAAATGAACTATGTGACGTAATTGGAAATTATGACGTATTACTTGTAAGAAGTGCTACGAAAGTTACGGCGGAGGTTATTACTGCTGGTACCAATTTGAAAATGATAGGTAGAGGTGGAGTTGGTTTGGATAATATTGACGTAGAATTTGCTGAATCTAAAGGTATTATAGTTTTTAATACACCCGCAGCTTCTTCACAGGCGGTGGCTGAACTAGCCTTCGGTCACATGTTTAATCTGGCTCGCTTTATGCATCAGGCCAATAGAAATATGGCTCTTAACGGTCTAACTACTTTTGATACCTTGAAAAAAAATTACGGTTCAGGCATTCAGCTACGTGGAAAATCGCTGGGTATCATCGGCTTTGGAAGAATTGGTCAGGAGGTTGCCAGAATCGGTCTTGCTCTTGGTATGAATGTTTTGCCAACCGATTTAATGATCAATGAAGCTAATATTGATATAAATATATTTGCTAATGAAAAGGTGACGATGAATATTCATGTTCCTACTGTTCCTTACAAAGAGGTTTTGGCAAAATCTGATTTTATTTCTTTGCATATACCATTCGGTGGAGGCAAGCCACTTATTGGAGCTGAAGAAATTTCTTCTATGAAGAAAGGAGTTTATTTGATTAATACCGCGCGCGGTGGCGCAATCGATGAAACGGCGCTGCTTGCTGCTCTTAGTAGCGGTCAGGTTGCTGGAGCAGGTCTCGATGTTTTCGAGAACGAACCTACCCCTAAAGCAGAACTTCTCGAGCACCCAAACATTTCTTTAACGCCACATATTGGTGCAGCTACCAATGAGGCCCAAGCTAATATCGGATTAGAAATTGCAGATAGGGTTATCGCTTTTTTTGGCGACCAAAGATAAAAAATAAATAAGGGCAGTGAGATTTGGTAAATCTTTCTGCCCTATTTCATTAATTTTAGGAAAGTTCCTAAAATCCACTGCGATTCCGCATGAATTAGGCTCTCTAAAGTCGAATCTACCTTACTGGTTAAATTCTTTATTTCCTTTACCATTTTCTTAAAACTTTCCGCTTCTTCCCCGGAACCATTGATACCGGTAAGTTCATCTAAACTTTTCAGCATAGGCTCAAGTTCTCTTTTTTTTCGTTGAATCATGATGTTTCTCGTCATAACCCAAATGTCCTTTTCTGCAACAAAATATTCTCTCCTCTCACCAACTTTCAATATTTTTTGAATCAAGTGCCAATCCATTAGCGCATGCAGATTAATGTGAACATTACCCCTTGACATTTTTAATTGTTCCATAATTTCCTCCGCACAAATTGGGTTATTCGACAAAAGCAACAACCCGTGTATTTCAGCCATGGCTCTGCTTATTCCCCAATGCGTGGACATTGTTCCCCAAATTTGCAGAAATTTTTCTTTACCTTCAACTACATCCATAACCAATACATATTCTTAATAACCTAATCAAAAGGTTAATAGAAATAATTGAAATTTGTTCGACAAAATCTAAGTTAACGTCAATCTTTTTTATTCCAGAAAGGTAATTTGACGATTTTAGCGGGCAACAGTTTATTTCCCATACTTATTTGAATATTATTTCCAATCTTAGCCTCGCTTGAGTCAATATAACCCATTCCTATCGGATGGTTAAGAGATGGAGACATCGTTCCTGAAGTAACCTTGCCAATAGAAGTTCCGTCGAGGTTTAAAATAGGATAATCATGCCTGGGAACCCGCCTGTCTTCCAATACAAAGCCAACTAATTTGCGACTTACTCCCTTTTCCTTTTGATGAACGAGATTTTCCTTTTGAGTAAAACGCTCTTTATTGAGTTTAGTTATCCAACCCAATCCAGCCTCCAAAGGAGAGGTTGTATCATCAATATCATTTCCATAAAGACAATACCCCATTTCTAAACGAAGCGTATCCCTGCAACCAAGACCAGCGAGTTGAAGACCGTATTTTTGTCCCCTTTCGACGATAATATCCCACAAAGCTAAGGCATTATGATCTTCAACATATAATTCAAAACCACCAGCTCCAGTGTAGCCTGTTGCAGAAATAACCACATTATTAATCCCCGCTACGGTACCCTTTTTAAAAGTATAATACTTAATCTGAGCTAAATCAATATCGGTAAGTTCTTGCAAAATAAGTATTGCTTTAGGCCCCTGTAAAGCCAGAAGCGCCGTTTTTTCAGAGATATCAATAAGTCGGGTTTCAAAACGATTATATTCTTTTACCCAATTAAAATCTTTCTCTATATTAGACGCATTGACAACCAACATGAACGCTTGCTCCCCTTCAGAACATTGATCTTCAAAGAGTCTGTAAACTAATAAATCATCAATAATGCCACCATTATTATTTGGAAAGCAAGAATATTGAATATCCCCAGGAGCCAGAACAGAAGCATCGTTTGAAGTAAGTTCATTAACCAATAAAAGAGCTTCTTTTCCTTTAACAATAAATTCTCCCATGTGAGAAACATCAAACAATCCTGCATTATTGCGAACGGCATGATGTTCTTCATTAATACCATTATAAGAAATAGGCATCTCGTAACCTGCGAAGGGGGCCATTCTGGCATTTGCTTCAATATGTCGCTCAAAAAGTGGGGTTTTTTTCATTTTATTCGTTTATTCTCTTATTGAGATATTTAAAATCTTATCGCCAGGCGTTATTTGACTTGCCAGGCTTAACCCACTTTTAACTTCACCGAACAACGTATAATTACCATCTAAATGAGGTGTAGCAGAGTGGGTAATAAAAAACTGAGTCCCTTCGGTATGATTTCCTGCGGAAGCCATACCCACACATCCAGGTCTGTCGTAATAAATCTGCGGTAATTCGGAACGAATGGAATAGGATAAACTTCCATAACCATCGCCTCGGGGGCAACCTCCCTGGGATACAAAATTGGGGACGATCCTGTGGAAATTTTTACCTTTGAAAAATCCAGATTTACTCAATGCTATAAAATTGGCTACTGTGCCCGGGGCAATATCAGGAAACAATGCAAGAACGATAGTCCCCTTTTTAAGCGTAATAGTTGCCTCAACCTGTTGGGTTACTTTGGCCAAAATACCCCAATTTATTGGATGATTGAAAGTAGGTTTTTCTATAATGGGCGCATTAATTCCTTTCCAAAAAGCTTTGGTCATTTCAATTTCCTGCTTTGTCTCTTGTTCTTCAGGAAGAACCAGCTTCAATAATGCTGAATCGAGGAAGGATGTCTCCGGTAGTATATTCCTGAAGCCTCTATCCTCATTCCTTAAAGCCCCTGCAATCACCGCACTCACTCCCGCGTCATTCATCAAAAAGGCGTTTTTGAGCATAATAGCTAAATCCTTCTCAACGTATTTTCTATTTTTCCTAAACTGCTTATCAAAATTCACGGCTGAACATAAAGAAGCTAATGATTCCGCAGCGGCTGTTTTAACTATATAGTTTTTGGCCTCCCACATTTGTTGATTTATATACCGATAATTCCAACCATGTTCACCCAATGCTTTCAAATAAGCGGCTTTAGCTTCTGCACTTTCAGCTTTAATGTACTGATTTTTAATTTCGGCGTTTAATTTATATTTTTCCTTTGACACCGAATCCCGCTGATATAAATGTCTGTTTGCAGCCGCATAAAGTAAAGCACGAACAGGCCAGGTGATTAATGAATCAGAAGTAAGTTTCCAATAAGTTTTTGCTTCCTTAGCCATACCATTTTCCAAAAAGAAAGAACCTGCTTCTCTACTTAAGCTCTGGTCGCTTGCTTTCAGACTTTTATAAGCAGCGACCCTGGAGAATTCATAATTTTTATTTCTAAGTGCACGTAATATGTTAATTTTTACCCGACTATCATTTTCAAGATCAAACCCACCTATCAAAGCATTTTCAGCGTCAATCCTATTAATTCTCCCCAATATGGTGGCCAGAACCATTCTAATTTCAGCGCTTTTTTCTCTTTGAAATTGAGGAATAAGGTCATTTTTGAAAGTATCCAATACCAGATTCCTGGTTCTCGCTAAATAGTGGGCACTCATCAATCTAACTTCCTGTGGATATTGACTATTGATAGTCATAGATACCATTCGCCTGGTACCTTCGTCAGAATACATGGATCTCATACCAAAGCGGTATAAACCCAAAACCTGACCCATAAGTAGCGCAGTGTCACCCGGAAGGTAGGTCGATATTGAACTTAGGTATTTCATTATATTCTCTGACCCACACTTACCTAAAGCTTCTAAAATAATACCGTTTAATTTAAGTATTTCACCTTCATTCGAGGAAGGATCAAAAGCATTTACCAGGCAATTTTCAGCGGCATTATCTCCAATCTGACCCAAAGAATAAGCAGCGGCAAATCTTACTTCCATCACCGTATCTTTCAATAACGGACAAAGAAATTCAATGGCTTTAGCGTCCTTTATGGAGGAAAATGCTTTTGCAGCCTGGACCCGCCAAGTTGGATCACCATCTCTAAGATAAGGGATAAGACTGTCGGTCAATAGTTTATCTTGAAAATGGTAGATTTTTTTAAATGTTGAATTAGTCCAAAGTTTCGACTGCGGTCGAACGCGTAAAATTACCTCTTCCGGCATTTCAGGAATGCAGGATACTAGAGTTAGCAAAGAAGCGATAAAGAAACTTAGCCGTATTTTGAAATCAACCATATATTTAAAAATTAAACATCAAATTATTATTTAAAACTCCTCCTCCCCGAACTCATTTTCTACCGTAGAGGAATTCACTCTATTGGCATTATTGACCTTGTTACAATCCATTTCTATGCTAAATTCACCTGAAGGTTTTAAGAATCGAAGGCTGGGGTCATAATCTATATTTTTCATCTCTTCCAGTTTTTTCATAAAAGAAACAAAAAAAGGCTTTGCCATTCTGGCGCCCTGCCCGTTGGAGGAGGTTCTGAAATGCACCCATTTATCTTCCGCTCCCACCCAGGTACCTATGACCAATCCAGGGGTTATACCCATAAACCATCCATCTACAAAATCATTGGTAGTACCAGTTTTGCCCCCTGCCTCACTTTTGAGTCCCCCCATACCACCAGCATATTTCAACATTTCAACCATCACATAATTAGGGTCAGATGGAATGGCACGTTTTTCCTCCGGATAACCTTCATAAATAAGCTTACCGTTTTTATCTTCAATTCTTAATATATGTAATGGTCTGTTGAATACACCATTGTTAGCAAAAGTAGTATAGGCACCCGTCATTTCCATCACACTTAAATCGGCAGCACCCAAACAAATGGAGGGTGATTTTGGCACCCTCAATTCACCCGTTCCATTTCTTCTGCTCGATGAATCAATACCCATATTATGAATCAAACCTCTCACTGGTTCAACATTTCCAATCGTTTTCATTAAAAAGGTAGAAACGGTATTCGTCGATTTTTTCAAACCTTCTTTCAGCGTTAACATTTCACCCGTGTATTTATTATCGAAATTACTGGGTGTCCAGTCTTCTATGAGTCCGAACTGACCTTCATTTGCAGCAATAGTTGTGGCCACATCCTGTACCTGAAAACAAGGAGAAAGGCCTTGTGCCGCTATAGCCGTAGCATATACAAAAGGTTTAAATGACGACCCCACCTGCCTGTTTATATCGACATGATCATATTGAAAATACTTTTGATTGATACCTCCTACCCAAAACTTAACATGCCCCGTTCTGGGATCTACGCCTAAAATACCTGTTTGTAAAAATTGCCGATGGTATTTTATAGAATCCAGCGGTGACATCATCGTATCCTTTTCCCATCGGTCCTTCTCTGCAATCTGAGGGATATTTCTTTTTTCATAAGTAAAAACACGCATATTAACGGGTGTGTTAAAGTGCTGCTTCACTTTACTTTGCATCAAATCCCACTGTTTCCTCAAAGTATTAAACAAGGGATCACGAAGGATACTTAAATAGGTATTTACATCCTCCTTACTACTTAATCTGGCATTCACCCGTTTTAGTAAGGTTCCGGGCTGTTTTACTTCTTCCATTAAAAAGTCAATCAGGATATCATTTTCAGAAAACCTGACATCATATTTTTCACTTATTTGAGGAAGAATATCTCCGAGATACTTATCTCTAATGATTTGATAAGATTCTGTTTCTCTCATCAACCGTATCAATGTTTTTTGACGCGTGGCCACCGAAATCTCAAGTTTTGAATTTGATTTATAGGTCCACGGATCTGTTTTTCCCCATTCCCGCTGAAAGTTTTTTTGAACTAAGGCCATGTGTTCAATCATGGACTCCTCAGCCAATTTTTGCATATCAGCATCAATGGTAGTATATATTTTCAGGCCGTCTTTATAAATATCATAAGGCTGGTTTCCAGATTTAAAATGCTCGCTTTTGGAAAGGATTTCTTTTACTTGCTTTGCCAGTTCCATGCGATAATAAGTAGCAATGCCATCAATATGTGTTCTCGGTTTAAAGTTGATTCCCAAGTCCTGGGTTCGATATTTTTCGTATTCTTCCTCTGTTATGAAACCCCTTTTTGTCATCTGTTTTAGTACGACTTCTCTTCGTTTAATCACTCTTTCCGGTCTTCTCAGAGGATTATATAAACTTGGATTCTGAAGCATTCCGACCAGCGTAGCTGCTTCAGGAACGGTTAATTCTTCTTGTGACTTTCCAAAATAAATTTCAGATGCTGCTTTAATACCATAAGCACCATTTATAAAGCTAAATTTATTTAAATACAGGGCTATAATTTCATCTTTGGTAAAATTCCGTTCCAATCTCACGGCAATAATCCATTCCTTTAATTTTTGGAGGATACGTTCTAACTTATTTGTAGAAGGATTTTTCGTAAAAAGTTGTTTTGCTAATTGTTGTGTAAGAGTACTTGCCCCACCTGAACTCTCTTGTCTGAGAACTATAGTTTTAATCATTACTCTGCCTAAAGCTTCGAAATCGATACCATTATGCATATAAAAGCGCTCATCTTCTGTAGCTAAGAGCGCATTTACTAAATGTGGGGGTAAATCTGAAAATTTTATGGGTACTCTGTTCTCAATATAAAAATTACCCAAAGAAGTACCATTGGTTGAAAAAATTTGAGAGGCCAGTTCATTATTTGGATTCTCCAATTCCTTTACTGAAGGTAACTCACTGAAAGACAGAAATATAAATACAAGAAAAGCCATTCCAAAACCTATAAAAAGGAATCGCCAGGTAAGTGTTGTCCAAAAGGTAATCGATTCAGAAGGACTGTCTTTTAGTAAATAGGCAAAAAGCTTACGCATAGAAGTAATTTTCTCCGTAAATATAGCAAATAGTTAGTCCTTACCTTACTGCAACAAGTTATGATTATAAATTTCCAGGGCTTTTTTCACAAAAGGTACATCGCGGATAAAGTCAACATGTACTTTTCCAATGGGTCCAACCACGGCAAAGTGTAAATCATCGGATTCATTTTTCTTGTCATTTTTCATGAGCAAAATAAAATCGTCAATTAATTCCTCGTTTATAGGTTGTAAATCAAACGTTCTTTTAAGAAAAATAAGGATAGAAATAAATTCTTCTTCGGACAAAAAGCCCTTATGAAAAGATAACCAAGACTCGATAGCCATGCCAATGGCTATTGCTTCGCCATGCAATAAAGAATTTTCTTTATGAAGCATAACCCCCTCGATACCATGTCCTATGGTATGCCCAAAATTCAATGCTTTCCGAATATTTTTTTCAAAAGGATCTTCGGCCACTATTTTTTGTTTAACCTTCAAAGAATCCACAATAATAGGTGTCCAGTTTTTTTCTGTATGAATATTAATACTACTAATTTGTCTCCAAAGCAATTCATCTGAAATAAGGGCATGCTTAATAATTTCTGCAAAACCGCTTCTTAGCTCTCTTTTTGGCAAGGTTTCAAGGAAAAATGGATCTACAAAAACAGCTTTTGGATCTTTAAACACACCAATACTATTTTTAACGCCGTTAAAATCAATACCCAATTTACCTCCGATAGAGGCATCCACCATAGAAAGCAAGGTGGTAGGAATTTGAATAAAATCAATCCCTCTTTTATAAGTCGATGCACAGAAACCGCCCATATCTCCTACCACACCACCACCAAGATTTATCATCAAATCATTCCTGTTAAGGCCAAATTCCAACAGTTTTCCCCAGATAAACTGACAAGTATTCAAGTCTTTGTGAACTTCGCCAGCAGGAATTGAAATTTCAAGCATTTCAACAGGAAGCAGAGGCCTTATCCTTTCTAAACAATATGTATGCGTATGCTCATCCGTTAAAACAACCACTTTTCTTTGGGAATACCGCGACATAAAAACAGATAGTGATTCCGTACAATTTCCCACAAAAACATCATAATTTGCCAAGGCTAATATTTCAGTCATTCCTTTGTTTTTAAATTTTTAATGCAATTAGTTTTTTTCTTCGAATTCAATTTGAATAATTTCCCCTGGATTCAATCCGAACAAGGTAGATGCTTTTCCCATATTAATAGCAATCTCCAGTAAATTAGCCGAGTTAAAAAGACAAAGAATTTCACCCAGCGGAGCATCTGAATAATTATTTTGTATTTCAGTAAGTGGCAGGTGACTTCTCATTTTAATTTTAAATGGACGGGAATGACTGAAAGTCTCAAATAAATCTTTAGAAATATTGGTTATCACATTGTCAAATGAATCAATATATAAAACAGAACCCCTTATTATATTTCCGACGGAAATGGGTTGAAACTTGTATCGTTTTACTACCTCATCTGTTAGCGTAAGATCGTTAATTTCAGACAGTAATTTTTTCATACTTAATTGATACATGATATTTCGCAATAATGTAGGAAGTATAAAAAAAGGTTCTCCGACAACGGGAAGTGTGTAAATGATGCCATGTTCGTCCGTAAAAATCAAGCTACACAAACCGTTATTCTGCATTACAAAAAAATGTCCCTCTCTTTCCATAATCAACCAATCTAAATGAGCCTCAGGTAAATCGTTAACGGCTATAACATGGATGGTCCCTACGGGAAAGGAACGCCAGCTTTGAGCTACAACAAACGCGGCCTGTATAATATCAAAGCTGTTAATCTCGTGAGATATATCAACGATAACTGGTATGGGCTCGGTATGTAAAAGAGCTCCTTTAATGAGAGAAATAATATGATTATTTATCCCCAAATCAGATGTGATGGTTACTATAGCCATAATTTTTACTGCTTTTTTTCAAAACTCTGTGCTTCATTCAGCACAAAAGTTGTAATTTAGCCTAAAAATAATACAATCTTTGAAAGAAAATTCGCCCCATTCTCAAAGTGAAATAATACTTACTTTTGAGAACACCGATCCCGTTCAATTATTTGGTGAAAATAATGTCCGTTTCAATCTACTTAAAGAAGCTTTTCCTGAGGTTTCATTGACCTCCCGTGGAAATAACTTTAAGATTGTTGGTGACAAAAAAATTGCTCAAAGAGTAAAAGACAAAGTTGAATGGATGGTGAGATTATTAAAAGAACATCTCGAACTGACCAATCAAATGGTTGAGGATTTATTGCAAGACAAAAATCCTTTTGAACACAAATTATCAGCTGCAGATGACAATAAAACAATCTTACATAGCCGTGAGGGTAAACCTATCAGGGCAAAAACTAAAAATCAGCGTCTCCTGGTAGAAAGCTCAGAAAAAAATGATATCGTTTTTGCCATTGGTCCCGCTGGTACGGGTAAAACTTATACTGCTGTTGCATTGGCTGTCAGGGCATTGAAAAATAAAACAGTAAAAAAAATCATACTTACCCGTCCTGCCGTGGAAGCAGGTGAAAGTTTAGGTTTCCTACCCGGAGATCTTAAAGAAAAAGTAGATCCATATCTACGTCCGCTTTATGATGCCCTCGATGATATGATCCCAGCTGAAAAATTACAGCAATTTATGACCACTCGCGTTATTGAAATTGCCCCTCTTGCCTTTATGCGGGGACGTACACTGGACAATGCTTTTATCATACTCGATGAAGCACAAAACTGCACTACCATGCAGATTAAAATGTTCCTTACCAGATTAGGGCCTTCCGCGAAATGCATTATTACCGGCGATTTAACTCAAATAGACCTTCCCTTTCACACTAAATCTGGTCTAAAAAAAGCCATAGAAATCCTGGATCATCTCGAAGGCATTGGCACCGTTAATTTAAATGCCGATGACGTTGTTCGCCATAGATTAGTTCGAGAAATAATTATCGCTTACGAGAAATTAGATGAAGAAAACAGGCTAAGAAGATTAGCTGCTGACGAGAGGAAACTCGCTCCTCCACCTCAGGAAATTGAGGCAACCATTATAAACGACGAAGAAAAATCTGTTCAATGACGTCTAACATATTCTATCATGGTGAACTAAGAAATACCCTTACTCACCTTGCCTCAGGGCAATCATTTATTACCGATGCCCCATTGGATAACAGAGGGAAAGGGCAGGCTTTTTCTCCAACTGATTTAACCGCAACGTCCCTCGGTGCATGTATGCTCACGGTTATGGGTATAAAAGCAGAAGATATGGGGGTTGATATAGCTAACACCAAGGTTGATATTCTTAAAATCATGGCGTCGGAACCACGAAGAATTTCTGGAATAAAAGTTGTTGTCACCTTTCCTCCAGGTATGTTTGAAGAAAAAACCAAAAAAATATTGGAACATACTGCTTTAACCTGCCCGGTAGCAAAAAGTTTACACCCCGATATTACACAGGATATTCATTTTATTTGGTCCGACAGCTCTTCAATATGAATTATAAGTTACACTTTTCTTCAAATATCCTCAAAGGCGAAGTAACGCTGGCAGGTTCAAAAAGTATTAGTAATAGAGTGCTTATCATACAGGCTTTATGCAATACTGATTTTAAAATCGATGCATTAGCTAATGCAAATGATACAGAGTTACTGGCTCATTTGTTGAAAAGTAAAGAGGAGGTTTTAGATGCAGGTCCAGCAGGTACAACCTTTAGATTTATGACGGCTTATCTTACTTTATTTGGCGGAAACAGAATTTTAACTGGCTCTGAAAGAATGAAACAAAGACCCATTAAGGTGCTAGTAGATGCCTGTAGAAAATTGGGGGCAACTATCCATTATATAGAAAATGAAGGGTTTCCACCCCTGAAAATTATTTCCGGAACTATTTCTGGAGGTAAACAACTAGCCATTCCCGCCAACACCAGCAGCCAATATATTTCCGCGCTGCTGCTCATTGCTCCTATTCTTCCCGGTGGCCTTTCTCTGGAACTCACTGGTAAAATTGTTTCAAGACCCTATATAGAAATGACATTGGGTCTCATGCAGTATTTTGGCGTTTCTCATAAGTGGGAAAATCAGGTAATTGTTATTACTGAACAAGCTTATCAGGCTAAACCTTTTGTTGTGGAAGCTGATTGGTCTGCCGCATCTTATTATTATTCGCTCGCCGCACTGAGTGCTCAAGCTGACATTTATTTGAATGGTTTATTTGAAAATAGTCTTCAAGGTGATTCCGCTCTAGTAGATATCTTTGAATCCTTCGGCGTTAAAACTCATTTCACTGAACGTGGAATTCGACTTATAAAAAATCAAACCCTTAGCCCCGATGCCTTCCATTATGATTTTATTTTATGCCCTGACTTAGCACAAACATTGGCGGTAGTATGCGCTGGATTGGGTACGAAGGGATATTTTAGTGGACTTGAAACCCTAAGAATTAAAGAAACAGATCGAATTCAAGCACTGGAAAATGAAATTAGTAAAGGTGGTTGTCATATCTCCCTTTTTTCAACTGATTCCATCACTGGCAAAGAGGTTTTTGAGGTTTCCGGCAAATTTGAATCCTCAGATTTACCTGTTTTCAAAACCTATGAAGACCACAGAATGGCTATGGCTTTTGCTCCTTTAGCTCTTTTGATGCCCATTGAAATAGAAGAACCCATGGTAGTTGTAAAATCATATCCAGATTTTTGGACCGATTTTCAACATTTAGGTCTTACAATTAATGATTAGAATACTTATTTACTGAAGTTTTGGAGCCATTTTTAGCCCATTTTTCCACTTCTTACCTTATTTTCTATGTGTTTTAACTAAGAGCCTTCCCTTTTAGCACGAAATTTAGCCTAACAATGTCCTTCGTGGGGTATCTATTCCATAAATCTTTGTGATTTTCTAAGGTTATGCCTTATGGACATTATTTTTTTACGATTGGTTTTACAGGTCAAATTTATCCTTTCAACGGCTTGTTTGATAGAGAGTATAATGGGGCAATTTTTATTACCCCAAAAAAATTTACTCTTAATTATCGTTGAATGAGATAATTTTTAGTTCGACCCTTTGATTTTTCCTTCTGCCCTCTACTGTTTCATTAGATGCTAAAGGAGATTTCTTACCGTACCCTTTGTACGTAAGTCTGGAACGACTTATGCTTTTACTAACTAAATAGTCAACCACTGCTTTTGCTCTGTCCGTTGATATTTTAATACAGTATTCATCAGTACAAAGGCCATTTGAATGTCCTCCAACTTCGATTGAAATATCAGGATTCTCCTTCATGAAATCTACAAGATCATTTAAAAACTGATAGGATTCTCTGGTAAAAATGGATTTATCCATTTCAAAAAATATCTTATCAATCCTTAACGTCTGCCCCTTTTTTAAATCTGTTCTTCTGAGATTACTAATGGACGCATTTTCAATAATATCCTTTGGTTGAGTTACTTCCGTTGGTCCGGGAGTGGCTTCCTTTGGTTTAACGGAATTAGAATCCTTGTTATCCACCTTTATAGTTTCAGCTTTAACAACCACCATTTCTGGTTTCTTATCCGTTTGAGCTACATTATCTTGAACCGAACTCTCCTTACAAACACTAACTTTAATATCAGAGAAATTATCTACCAATAAATTCCCATTATAAGGAACAAGGGTAGGTGTTTTGTAGTAAGCTTCAAGAATGAGAAAAGTATAATTTTTGGAAGGTTCCAATTTAAAATTATAATCTTGCCAGCGGGTATTCGCGATCATTGGAGATTCTGCTAATAATTCTTTTCTTTCACAAAAAGAAGTTCCACCATAAATGCGAAGTTTTGCTGGGGTGGTATAATTTGCTGTTTGGTCTGAAAGTCGACTAATGGATACATACAATTCTGAACGACACAGCGCAATAGAAAAGGAGTAGCATTTTCCTTTTTCCATCGGTTTAGATAATTCCTGACCCACTGATTCCCAGGTATCATTATCTCTAACCACTAAACCAAGATAAGTATTACCATTAGATGCTGGTTTTGTCACGCTAAAAATGCCGCTGGGTTGAATATCCGGAGCTGATTCACCTTTAAATCCACAATCAGACCATGCACGAGGTGCTTTAGAGTGCCTGGGCATATCTTCAAAGGAAGGATTAATAAGTTGAATAACCTCGGCTGATTCCTGACCCATCAAACCAAGGGGCGCAAATAATAAGCAGAGGCAATTAAACATCAAAAATTTATTCATTTCCTGAAATTTCAAATTAGAATGATAAGCATAAAAATACTTAAACGAAGAGATTGACATAATTATTGAAATGCATTGATTCCTGTTATGTCCATACCCGTTATTAATAGATGAATATCGTGTGTTCCCTCATAAGTTATGACAGATTCCAGATTCATAATATGACGCATGATAGAATATTCTGAAGTAATTCCCATTCCACCATGTATTTGCCTTGCTTCCCTGGCAATTTCAATAGCCATATTAACATTATTTCTCTTGGCCATTGATATCTGGGCAGGTGAAGCTTCCCCTTTATTCGCCAGTGTTCCAAGTCTCCACGCTAATAATTGTGCTTTTGTGATTTCGGTAATCATTTCTGCCAATTTCTTTTGAGTAAGCTGAAAACCTCCTATGGGTCTTCCAAATTGTTCTCTTTCTATACTATACCGCAGGGCTGAATCATAACAATCTAAAGCGGCACCGATGGCACCCCATGCGATACCATACCTGGCTTTTGACAAGCACGAAAGGGGACCTTTTAACCCTTGAACATTAGGCAAAATATTTGCTTTGGGAACCCTTACATTTTGAAATACTAATTCACCGGTAATGGAGGCTCTAAGCGACCACTTCCCCTTTATCTCAGGAGCTGAAAAACCTGGCATTCCCTTTTCTACAATAATGCCCTTTATTATTCCCTTTTCATCTTTTGCCCATACAACAGCGATGTCTGCAAGCGGTGAATTGGTAATCCACATCTTAGACCCATTCAATATCACATCATCCCCATCTTCAACCATTTTAGTTAACATACCTGAAGGATTTGACCCATGATCAGGTTCGGTTAACCCAAAACAACCTATTAAATCACCGGAACCTAATCCCGGCAAATATTTTCTTCTTTGCTCCTCCGACCCAAATTTATAAATTGGGTACATAACTAAAGAACCTTGAACAGAGGCCATAGAGCGAATACCAGAATCTCCTCGCTCAAGTTCTTGCATAATTAGTCCGTAGGATATTTCGTCCATACCGCCACCACCGTACTCTGTAGGAATAGTAGGGCCAAAAGCACCTACATTCGCCAATCCTTTGAATAGATGTACAGGACATTTTGCAGCCTGAGCGTAGCCTTCAATGATAGGACTCACCTCTTTTTTCACCCAATCTCTGACAGCGTCTCTAGCCATCTTATGTTCTTCATCTAATAAATCATCTATCTTATAATAATCATGTCCACCATAAAGATCTACCTTATTTGATATAAAAAGATCTTTCTCTATTTCTGCAGTTGAAGAATTCATTTGTAATTAATTAGGCACCAAAGTTAAAACTTAGTTTATTATAATTCATAAACATTAAACGATTATAATCGTTCAAAGTCACCTTACTTACCATTATTTATCCAATCCCACATGACTATATGCCATTTAACGCCCTCGTATTCCAGGGTATCTATTATTTTAAAGCCACATTTTTCATGTGCGCGAATGGACCTCGGATTTGCCTCGGATATATCCGTAACACAATAATCATATTGAGTAATTAAACACTCTTTAAAAAAATCATACATTTTTGGCACCAGACCCTGCCCTCTAAATGGTTTAGCAACGCAAAGCTGTCCTACAAGAACTACTTTTGCCCCCCCTAACTTTTTTCCCTGATAGTTCATGTCAACCAGAGCATCAAATAAACTATCTAACAAGGTATGCTGTCCATAAAGCTCTTTATCGGTAACCATAGCGTAACCTACCACTTTATTTTCATAAAGTGCTATAATAGAGGGTTGAATTTCGTTCATCTTTCTTAACAACTCGATGGAATAGGAAGCAGTCACAAAGCCTTCTTTATCACTTTCTTCCATGGAAATATTCACCAGGTTATTCGCCACTTCCAGTGCTTTTATTCCCTCAATTTCCCAATCCTCTGTTACTCTTTTTATTAATACTTTCTCCATTTTACTTTTTTGTCATAAAAAAATACAATTAACGTAAAAAAATTATATTTACAATAAAAAGTATGATTATTGCACTGGAAGGCATGCATTTTTGGGCCAAAATAGGTTATTATGAGGAGGAACAATTGGTAGGAAATGAAATTCACATCGATGTATATGTTGACACTAAAGAAATTTATTCCGATGGCAATGACGATTTGGGTAACACACTAAATTATGAAACGATTTATCATCTTTGCCGACTGGAAATGAAAAAGCCTGTAAAACTTTTAGAGACAACAGCTATTAATATACACCGACGAATCCACTCCCAATATCAAGATAAAGGTATTGAAGTTAAAGTCCGCATTTCAAAAATTTCCCCTCCTTTGAATGGCCCTGTAGATCGCGCCTACATTGAAATAAGTGGCTAAAAAAATTATTTTATAATTTCACCCAGCGAATTACTTTTTTAACCTTTTCAGATCTTAGTTCAATTAGATATATTCCCGGCAAGAAATTTCCCGTTGATAAAGTAATTTGTTGACTGTTACCCGGATAATCCCATTTTGTTTCCTGCATTATTTGTCCTGAGATCTGTGAGATAGTACAATATACCTCGCCAGGTTTTTCACCTTTAACATTCAAAAATATTTCATCTATCCCTGGATTAGGATGAGCGCTCACATCAAAGGAGGACTCTTCCACGGTAGCTAAAGAAGTTTGAATACCTGATTGAACCAGTGTACCCCCTAAAATAGCTGTTCCACAGGCAGTTACACCATCAGAAGCCGTCGCACAAACTGTTGCATCTATCCAATTTGCGTCCATAAACTGGATATCATCGAGCTTCCAGCCATCATAAACAAGTGGTTCATCCGTACCCTCAGTTGATTGAACAAATCGCCAGCGCAAATTTAATTTTTCATTTTTAAATGGAGAAAGCTTAACGACGGTTGATTGAAATTGATTAGATTCTCCCCAGAATGCCCTGGTTGTAAAACCAACGGTTCTTGGATTTAATCGCCCGTCATAACCCTTTCTTACAAACAATGAATCGGGCATAGGCAACCAAGTTGTACCCTCATTTAATGAATACTCTAAAAATCCTCCATCCTTTCCAGGGTCGATTTCGTATTGATGATAAAATGTTAGCGTTGGATTTAAAGTACCCTGGATAGTTGGCAGGTTTTTCAATCTAAGTTTAGCATCTGTGGCATCCTTACCATTTGATATAGACCAACTAAACTGACCGCTTACCGCATTACCTGTCTTTAATGTCCATAAATCTTTACTTCCCGTGGAAGCCTCAGTCAACCAATTTGCTTCGCCACCTTCTAGTTCATCTAAAAATAATCTTTTTGAAAACCTTATATTATTTGTTGTCATTTTGTAAAAAACGACTAATGATTCATTTGTATTTAGGTCCGAAGTTGAAAAAGTTAGAACATCACCCTGTAAAATAACACTTCTACCCCCCTGAAGACTACCAGCAATATAATTACAACCCTGAGGAATAAAATCTTTAAATTTAAGATTATTTGCTGCTTTCAACTGATGGTTAACCAAGGTAATTTTAACCGTAACGGTATCTCCTGGTTGAATTAATTTAGGTGATATTTCCTTCTCAATTTTCATTGTTTTAAGACAACTTGGGAGCAGGTCAAAACTTTGAGTATTATCATTTCTATTGGTTGATGAGCCTTGTTTAGCATTATGTCCAAGTCCCCTTCTGGCAAAAACCTCCCAAAGTAAACATTCATTTTCACCTTTATTATTGATTATATCAGCGGCAAAAATAGCATCCCGACCATCTAAAAATCCAGGATTACAATTTTGCAACTTCATACCATCCATAACCAGCTGAATCGCTTTATTATTCCCCCCTTTTCCATTTACAATATCGGGGTCGAAGCCATATTTATCTGCCATTTTCCAATATAAATCCCAGAGCGTTGAGGCCCACACTTCTCCTAATGGATGAGGTGCCGTTGTACCAATGACGTCATCATAGGTTTGATTATTTATTGAAAAATCAGTAGAATATATTTGCCTTCTGATACCTTTTACATTATTATCGGAATAATCACCGATAGGAATGCCTTTTTTCCCGTTATCCCCCGGTTTAGTTGAAGTGACCATTGTAAAAAAGTCGCTCCATCCTTCCCCCATTTGTTCATCATTATTAAGGCAACTAGTAAAAGAAGGACCACCAGTTAGTCTGTTAGAAATACCATGTCCATATTCATGAGCCACGATGCCATTATCAAAATTAGCATCTCTTATGACTATATCATTGGCATTTGCTTGTAAAGTAGCCCTTACTGTTTGTCCTGATTTCAAAGCATTTTTTATGGCATTGCCACTTGAAGAGGGTAACATCACCACTGGAATCTTAGGCAAAGGAGCAGTACCATCACTACCCATTGTTATGATATCATTTGACGTATTAACTACCAAAACAGCCAGCGCCCCAGCCTCTTCAGCTTTAATTACCTTTTCTTTAAACTTACAGGTACCGCGATCAACAACCAATATTTTACCTCTTATTGCCGCAGCATTAGTCAATGTTCCACAAGCCAATGCAGATGAAACTGAGTCTTGCGCAATAATTAAAATACCCGTAATAGGATTACTACTAATGATAGGGCCGAAAGTAGCCAGGCCAACATTGTAAGTAGCAGCTAAATTCGCTGGCATATTTACTGTAAGCACCTTACCCTCACCTGGCATCCATAAATACATTTGCATTCGTCCACTGGCACCATCGGGCGGCGTTGAAAAATTGGCGTTATTAAATCCACTGGCATCCTGACCCTCCGCTTTTACAGGATCACCAGCTTTGCCAGATTTTCCGTATAAATTTTGTTGAAAATTTCCTGCCTCCTCATTAAATCCATATCTATAAGTAAAATCATGCATGAAATTATTCATATAAAATAGCTGAGTCACGGCAGCTTCCTGATAATTGTCAGGTGTTTTTGAGATATCAAATGGAAAATCAAAAACAAGACCGGTGCCCCCTTCTATGGTTTTTTCGTCGGGACTATTATCCGCGTCTCTATCTAAATATGCATTCACATTATTTCCTCTCGTAATAGTATATTCTGCCCCATTTATTCCGTTGGTGTCATGCCATCCAAAAGGAGAAGCAATCATATCTGATGGATCATTCAGCAATACACGTTGCCCTTCTAAGGGGGAAGATAAAAAATAAGGAAAAACTCTGTAATTACCTTTATTTAGTAAGCTAAAAGATTGATAATCAGATATATTTTCTCTGTTATTTGATTTAGAAAGCTTTGTAGAATGCTCCTCATGATTACAAAAAAGAGTATAATTTTCTTTTAACAGTACCTTTCCAGACTGAGCATCTATTTTAAACACCCAATAATCTGGTGAATTTGGATGATCCAATGGTACTTCCCAGGCCAGTTTTAACGAACCATTTAACTCTTGAACAAAAACTAAAAAAACCGATATATCAGATTCACTCAAACTTTTTTCAGAAAATAAAAATTTTCCATTCTCGCTAATACCTTGTGATTTTAAAGTTACGCCATCTAACGAAATTCCCGTTGCTATGGCAGCAAAACGAATAGCTTCAATAGCATTTATTCCAGGTTTATTGAATTGGGATCCCAAAACAATTCTATCTTTTAGTTGGGATATAAACCCATTTGTTGCATAGGCTAAATTACCATCACTTTTAAAATGAAAGCCAGAAATAGCTTTATCAATAGGTATTCCATCCAGTTCTTGCTGTACATATAAATGTTCCACTGCATTATGATCGCTCGTATATTTATCCCGAATAGATAATGACTTCAAATCATTTTCTGTTAATGGCCATTTTAAAGCAATACTTCGAACCTTCGCAAGGTCATCAACCACTTCAAATGGACTTTGAGCAAATACAATACATCCCTTTAGTAATAGAAAAAACAAAGTAAGTGGTCTTAAAATATTCATTATGCTTTATTTTTAAAAAATAACTTTAGCCTATTCATAAAAGTAACGTAATAATTACAAAAAGGATTTTTTTTAATTCAATTATTATTTTTTTAGTTAACTTGTAATCATACAAAATTCCTTTACTATGAAAGCAAGCCGCAGAAATTTTATCCAGACACTTGGCGTAGGCGCCATTGGATTGACCGTCCCTAAAACTTCCTTTGGAAACACCCAGCCACATGACATGAATATTGATGAGGACCAATTACTCCATATTGGCGATAACATTGCTGTTGCTCAAACAGAATACGGGAAGGTACGCGGTTTTATTTTACGAGGTATCCATCAATTTCTTGGCATCCCTTATGGAGCGGATACCAGTGGAAAAAACAGATTTATGCCACCACAAAAACCAGTGCCGTGGAACGATATAAAGCCGACTATATGGTGGGGTAATTCTGCTCCACAAGTAATGGAAAAAAGATATGCCAATGCTTATTCATCCTTTGTAGATCATTGGAATTACGATGATGTATCAGAGGATTGTCTGAAGCTGAATATTTGGACACCTGCTTTAGATAAAGCAAATCGTCCTGTTATAGTCTGGTTACATGGGGGTGGCTTTGTAAATGGGAATGGCATAGAACAAGATGGTTACCATGGGGAAAATCTGTCAAGGATGGGAAATATTGTTTTTTGCTCCGTTAATCATCGCCTGGGTGCTTTAGGCTATTGCTGTTTGTCAGGTGTAGGAGGTCCTTTATCCTCTGGAAATGCAGGTAATTTAGACTTAGTTGCTTCCTTAGAATGGATAAAAAATAATATTGCCCAATTTGGTGGTGACCCAAATAATGTAACCATTATCGGACAATCAGGTGGAGGTGCAAAAGTTACCACATTAATGAATATGCCGGCAGCAAAGGGCCTTTTCCATAAAGCCGTCGCTTTAAGTGGTAGTTCTTTGATGGGAGTAAATAAAGACTATGCGGAAAAATTAGGTACTAAGGTATTTGAAGAAGCTGGTTTCAAAAAAGGTGAATTTGAAAAATTGCAGCAAATGCCATGGCTTGAGTTTATTCAAATTGCCAATAAAACCGTTGGTAAATTTTCGGAAGAAGCAAAAAAAATGGGTGTTCAAAGAGAAGGTTTTTCACCTGTTTCTGATGGAATTCACCTTTCAAGTGAACCCTTTTTCACTGGAGGTATGTCAGAAGATATTCCTTTAATGATAAATACCACCTTTCACGAATGGACACCTTCACGTTCTGACGCTGGTTTGGAGAAGGTAACCTGGGAAGAAATAACCGAAAAAATATCGGCCAGATTTGGTGAAAAATCCAGTCAAATAGTATCTGCTTATAAACAACAATTCCCAACGGCTACACCCGTTGAAATATGGGCACTCATTTTATCCAATAGAAAAAATGCAGTGGCTACTGCAGACGCAAAATCAAAAAATGGTAAGGCACCTGTTTATGTTTCCTGGTTTGGTTGGCAACCACCTCTATTTGACGGTAGAATGAGAGCTTTCCATTGTATTGATATCTGCTTTTGGTTTTACAATACAGATCTTATGTTTACTCATACTGGAGGTGGAAAACGCCCAAGAGCACTATCTTCAAAAATGGCCAGTTCATTCATTCAATTTGTTAAAACTGGAAATCCAAATGGAGGAGGTTTACCAGAATGGCTGCCTTACTCTGCTGAAAAAGGTGAAACTATGATTTTAGATGACTTATGTCTTCTTCAAAATAATCCAGACGGTGAAGCCAGAAAATCACTGGATTAAAATTATAACTAATTAATTTGAGACATACCCCAGAGTAACCTACTGATGTAAATATTGGTATCTATAAATAATTCAATTTTTAGATACCTTTGGGGAAATTGTAAATTATTACCGTCGGGAAAAAATGTATAATGTTTATGGAGGACAATGAGGTATCCATTATTTATGGAAGACACCCAATATTAGAGGCTGTTGAATCTGGAAAAACAATTGAAAAGATATTATTTCAACAAGGTTTGAGGGGAGAGTTGGAAAAAGAAATCAGGCATTTATGCCGGGATCATGAAATTCCGCTTCAGGTGGTCCCAAAAGAGAGGATGAATAGGGTAGTTTCCGGAAATCATCAAGGGGTTATCGCATACACTTCACCAATAACCTATCAGAATATTGATAGTTTACTTCCAGAAATTCTAGAAAAAAAGGGAAATCCGGTTTTTCTCATATTAGATAGTATTACCGATGTTAGAAATATTGGCGCTATAGCCAGATCAGCTGAAGTATTAGGAGCAGACGGCATCATACTTGGTATGCGTGGTACAGCTCCTATAAATGGAGACGCAATAAAAACGTCAGCAGGCGCACTTACCAGAATCCCTATTTGCAGAGAAAATAGTCTTGCTAATACCATTACCTATTTACAGGAAATGGGAATAATGGTAAGTGTTAGCGATTTAAAGGGTGAAAAAACAGTAGAACAATGTAATTGGAATGAACCTACTGCCATAATTCTCGGAGCTGAAGGTAACGGGGTTCATCCAAGTTTAATCAAGGCAGCCGATCAAAAATTCATCATTCCACAACAAGGAGAAATAAATTCTCTGAATGTTTCTGTTGCCGCCGGTATAATTTTATACGAGGTTATGCGTCAAAGAAATATTTAAAAACAGTAAAACTTTTATCCCGCCAGGGACCAAAGGGTACAATGGAACATTTTATCCCGCCAGGGACCAAAGGGTACAATGAAAACATTTTGTGCCGCCAGGGACCAAAAGGTACAATGGAACATTTTATCCCGCCAGGGACCAAAGGGTATAATGAAACATTTTGTGCCGCCAGGGACCAAAAGGTACAATGAAACCATTTTGTGCCGTCAAGGACCAAAGAGCAAGAGACATGTGACCCCTCCGGGGTCAGGATATTGTGAAAATTGGTTAGGTAGGGGCAAAAAAAAAGACCCTACAAGTTAATGCAGGATCTTTTTAATTTAGGTTGGCGGCGACTT